>JANLYJ010000125.1:0-3899 GCA_031365555.1 Gemmatimonadaceae bacterium
GCTGCATATCCCGGAGCGTGGATTTGCGCTCGTCGGTGAGAATGGCCAGGGGAAAACCAATTTTCTCGAAGCCATCTACTATATGCAGCTCCTCCGCAGTGTCCGCGGAGCTACCGACGCGGAGCTGGTCCGTTTTAGCGCAGATGGATTCCATATCGGCGCAACAGCAACACTGGATCGCGACAGGGCGATTTCAGTCGGCTTCGAAAAAACCGGAAAGCGGAAGCGGATCACGCTCGATGGCGTAGCAACGACCCGCATGAGCGATTCGCTCGGCGCCCTGCCGTCCGTGATTTTTTCGCCGAGAGACCACGAGCTTGTTGCGGGAGGACCGGTCGAGCGGCGCCGGTATCTGGACATCGTGCTCGCGGTTACTTCGCGGCCATACCTCTCCGCGCTGCAGATATACAGAGCAACACTCGCAAGACGTAATGCAGTGATTCGAGATCTGATGCGCCGTAAAACGACGCGCACCAACGAGGATGAAGTCGCCGTGTGGGAGCCTGCGCTTGCCGAGGCTGCGGCAAAGCTAAGTACCGAGCGTCGCGCCTGGGTGGCGCGTGTTCAGGATGAATTCGCCCGGCTTTGCTCTGCTGTTGGAGAGAGGTCGTCCGCGCGCCTTCGCTACGTATCAACCGTTGGCGAATCAGGCGATGCTGCTGGCGAATGGCTGGCTGCACTTCAACGCCAGCGCAGCAGCGACCTGCGTCGTGGAATGACACAATGTGGTCCGCACCGGGATGATCTGGAGATTTCTTTGGATGGGCGCGACATAAGAGTGTATGGCTCTGCCGGGCAGCAGCGAACCGCAGCAATTGCACTCCGAATGCTCGAGGCATCGACGTTGAGGCTCAATAGCGGGCTTCAACCGCTTCTGCTTTTGGATGATCCTTTCGCCGAGTTGGATGCGAAGCGAAGTTCGCGCATCTTATCTTTGTTGATGGATCAGGGATTGGGACAGACGATTCTCGCAGTGCCACGCGAAACCGACATACCGTCCGAAATGGTAAGACTTGAACGTCGCAACATTGCCGACGGAATGATTACGGAAAAGGGAAAGTGAAAAGAAAGACAGCAGCAACTGATCGCAGAAAACCTGAAGCGTTGAGCGATGCAGTTTCCAAGTATCTCAAGCAGAGCACTGTTGGAAAGCGTGTTGAAGCCGCGTCAGTGGTGGGTGATTGGCCGAAGCTCGTCGGCAAGGAAATCGGGAAGGTTACCGAGCCGCTCCATGTCACTCGCGACGGCGTTCTTTTCGTCGCTGTGAAGACAAATTCCTGGATGTCCGAGCTTTCGCTTCTCGAGCCGGAGCTTCTCAAGAAAATCAATGCTAAGGAAGGCCGGGCGAAGGTCAAGAAAATCCATCTTCGCCTGATGCGCTAAACTGCCTCAGGGCAAAGACTTAGCACGGTAAAAAAGTGTTGCCTGCCAAGGGGCTCAGGCATTAGATTACATAGACCGCCGAAGACGCCAATTTCGGTTTTTCTTCGGCCCCCTTCAAGACGACAAAAAGACACTTAATGGCGAAGAACGAAAAAGCCGGACCTGACAAGTACGACGCAGGTCAGATTCAGGTACTGAAGGGCCTCGAAGCCGTTCGCAAACGCCCCGGGATGTACATCGGATCAACTTCCTCCCGCGGACTTCACCATCTCGTTTACGAAGTAGTAGACAACTCGATCGACGAAGCGCTCGCAGGGCACGCGACTTCGATCGACGTGATCATTCACCCGGACGACGCTATCACTGTCGTTGACGACGGCCGCGGAATTCCCGTCGACATTCACCCGATTGAAAAGATTCCGGGCGTCGAGCTGGCAATGACGGTTCTTCACGCCGGTGGAAAGTTCGACAAGAACACCTACAAGGTTTCCGGCGGTCTGCACGGCGTCGGTGTATCCGTAGTAAATGCTCTTTCCGAAACGCTCAAAGTCTGGATCAAGCGAGAAGGCAAAGAGCACTACATGGACTTCACGCGCGGCGATACCACAACCAAGCTGAAAGTTCTCGGCAAGTGCGGAAGTAAAAGCGGCACGACTGTCTACTTCAAGCCGGATCCTCAAATCTTTACTGAGCTTCGCTACGACTACGACACTCTGGCGAACCGGCTTCGAGAGCTTTCATACCTGAACAAGGGCATCACCATCACGCTCAGCGATGAGCGCGAAGGCCAGGAAAAGAAAGACACTTACCACGCGCGCGGCGGTCTGCGCGAGATGGTTGCATATCTCAACGCCAACAAGAAGGCGCTGCACACAGAGATTGTGTCCATCGAGACCGAGAAGGACGACATCGGTATCGAGCTCGCCTTCCAGTACAACGATGGTTACAACGAAAACGTCTTCTCCTTCGTCAACAACATCAACACGCACGAAGGCGGAACACACCTTACAGGACTGAAGTCGGCGCTTACCCGTACGATCAACGCGTACGCAGGAAAAAGCTCGCAGATGAAGAAGTCCGACAACTTCACGCTCTCCGGCGACGACGTCCGCGAAGGCCTGACGGCTGTTCTCTCGGTCAAGGTTCGCGAGCCGCAGTTCGAAGGCCAGACAAAAACCAAGCTGGGCAACTCCGAGGTCGAGGGCGCAGTGAAAACTGTCGTCAACGAAATGCTTGGCGCTTACCTCGATGAGCATCCGCGCGTTGCGAACATCATTATCGAGAAAGCCGTTTCCGCTGCTCGTGCGCGTGAGGCTGCACGCAAGGCACGCGATCTCACGCGCAAGAAGTCAGCGCTCGATATCGGAAATCTTCCCGGAAAGCTCGCCGACTGTTCACTCAGTGATCCTGCGCTCTGCGAGATTTATCTCGTCGAAGGTGACAGCGCCGGCGGTTCGGCCAAGCAGGGTCGGAACCGCGCATTTCAGGCGATTCTTCCTCTCCGCGGAAAAATCCTGAACGTCGAGAAGGCACGCATCGACAAGATCTTCGGCAACGAAGAAATCCGGACGATCATCACTGCGATCGGGGCGGGCATCAAGGAAGAGTTCACGCTGGACAATGTCCGCTACCACAAAATCATCCTGATGACGGATGCTGACGTGGACGGCGCACACATTCGCACTCTGCTCCTGACATTCTTCTATCGTCAGATGCCGGAGCTCGTGGAAGCCGGCTACATCTACATCGCGCAGCCACCCCTCTATCGCGTGGCACGCGGCAAGGAAGAGTACTACGCATACGACGAGAAGGAGCGCGAAGAGTATTCGGAACGCCTGAGCAACGGCGATGGCAGGGCATCCATCAACATCCAGCGCTATAAGGGACTCGGAGAAATGAATCCCGACCAGCTATGGAACACCACGATGGATCCAGAGCGTCGCACGATCCTAAAGGTGACGATGGAAGATGCGGTGCTTGCCGATCATATCTTCCAGACCCTGATGGGTGACGAAGTCGAGCCCCGCAGACTGTTCATCGAGCAGAATGCAAAGTTCGTTTCGAATCTCGACATCTAACTGAGTTCAGTTTCTAGTCAGAAAAGACGCCCGGCGACTCGGGCGTCTTTTTTTGTACGGCAAGATCAAAAGCATAGTGCGGATGTGCGACCTTCGGCTCGTTGCAGAAGTGTCGTTGCAGTTCCAAAAAAAAGCAGTTCCCGTGTACTCCGTGCCTCCGTGAACTCGCGGCCTGGCGACCAACGGTCGCAAGGCCGCACCCATGCTTTTGACCTTTCTCTACCTGCCAAATGGCCTGCTACGAAGAAAGGACTTCGACGCCGGCCGTAGTGATTCGGTGGGAGATGATCGGCAGAAACGGTTCAGGCCTGTCCCCAATCGCGATGGCCTTTTCGAGCACCGACAGGCCAGTATCGGCTCCACCCTGATCCCACGCGAACACAGTTGCTATCACATCCCCGGCGCGGACTTCCATTCCGGGCTTGGCAGTAATGTGAA
>JANLYJ010000138.1:0-11341 GCA_031365555.1 Gemmatimonadaceae bacterium
GTCAGAGGCCAAGGCGATCTGGACGGAGCTGGCTCAGGACGAGCAGAGCGCCGTGTCGGCAGAGGCACGGGTCCGGCTGGGTGAGTTGAGCGCGGCAGTAATCAAATAGTTCGTATTTGACCATCCTGAACCGCCGGCCAAAAATGGTCGGCGGTTTTTTTATGGCGGCAACTTTAGGACTGCTTCCGGCCGCCGGTGACACGACGCCTCCAGCCGCCGACGAGACCGGTGCACAGATGAAGTAGCCGGAAGCGGGAAGCGCTGGCGGCGTGGGTGAAGTCCTCGCCTCACAATTCAAACACACCTACGTATAATATATGTTATGTAAACTAACCACTGGGGATAACTGTGGAGAACTCCAATCTGAGGACCCTACTCCAGTTTTAAGCTGTTGAGCTGTAAGCGATTGCCGTTCGTATGTTACAAACATTCTCCGGCATGGCCTTCCACGCCACCATGCCGGACTTGCGGCGACAGTGCTGTCAGCCAGTTTCGCCCAAACGTCCCGAAAATACCAATCTGCCCTCGCCCCTGAGTGACGGCGTCCAGGCACCCTCCGACTTTCTTAATGTCACCTGCAAAGTCCGGTCTGATGCCGTGATCAGGTCCACTCGTTCGCCAGCCAAACCCCATTCCTTGAGCAGCACAGCCGTCGCTACGGCGCCGGTCCCGCAAGCAAGAGTCTCGGCTTCGACCCCGCGTTCATAGGTCCGGTATCGCCAGGTCCCATTCGGGCCTTTTTCAACGAAGTTGACGTTGGCGCCGTCCGGGAAGGTCCGGTCGTACCTGAGCGTCGCGCCCCGCCCCACCAGGTCTACCTGATCCAGCTTTTGGCAGTCGATGACCACATGGGGCACGCCTGCGAGGGCAAAGCCGAGGTGGGTCTCCTTGGTGCCGAGCGGGACCGAAGGAACGGTCAGAGCGACATCCCGGACTGGAGCCAGGTCGATCTCCGGCAGACCATCCCGGATTCTCGCTTTCAGGACACCGGAGCCGGTCTCCAGAAGAAACCCGGCGGGATCAACTGCGCTGAGCTCAGTGGCCAGGCGCGTCGTGCAGAGACTGGCATTTCCACACAGGTCCGCGAGAGTCCCGTCCCGGTTGAAGTACCGGAGACCTACGTCCGCGACCTTTGAATTTTCAAGAAATACGACCCCATCGGCGCCAATTCCGAGCCCGCGGGCACATAGACGACCGATGACTTCGGGGCTGGCCAGCTCTCCAGCGGACTCGGTTCGAGCGTCAAAAAAGACAAAGTCATTCCCCGAGCCGGTCATCTTATAGAACGGCCGGCCGAATTCGATCACTAAAGTTTTCCGCGGAATGACCACCACCGCAGCCGCCAAACCATCCAGACAGCTTCACGGAAAATCTGCTTGGACATTTTGCTCTGGCCTTCGGTGCGGTCTACGAACACGATGGGAATTTCCTTGATTCGGAATCCCCGCTTCCACGCCCGGACGTTCATTTCAATCTGGAAGGAATAGCCGTTCGACTTGATGGCTCCGAGGTCGATCGTCTCCAGTACTTTCCGGCGAAAGCACTTGAACCCGGCGGTCGCGTCGAAAACCGGAAGACCGGTTATTGCCCGGGCGTAAATGTTCGCGCCGTAGCTCAAAAACAACCTGCTCATTGGCCAGTTCACGACATTGACCTGACCGTGCTGATAACGTGAGCCGATGATCTCGTCCGCGTCCTTGATCGCCTCGAGCATTTCCGGAAGCTTGCGTGGATCGTGCGAGAAATCGGCGTCCATCTCGAAGATGTAGTCGTAGTCGCGCTCGAGTGCCCACCGGAAGCCTACTATGTAGGCCGTCCCGAGTCCGAGCTTGCCGGCCCGATGCACTACGTGAACACGTGGGTTCTCCGCGGCAAGCCGATCTGCAATTTCACCGGTTCCGTCAGGCGAACCGTCGTCAACAACGAGAATATCGAGGCGGGGATCCTGGGCGAGCGTGCGCTCAACAATCTTTGCGAGATTGAAGCTTTCGTTGTACGTGGGAATGATTACGACCGCACGCTCAGGCAATAACCTTTCTCCGCTCCGTGAAAAGACCTGCGCCCATTACAAGAATACTCGCTGCGATAGCCACAAGGGTAATCATCTTACCCCTGTCGTAAGCCGCGTCATGAAACGAAAGCTCGACGTCGGTTGTTCCTGCAGGCAGTTCGACACCTGTAATTACGAAATCGGCGCGCGCAACGTTGAGGTTCCGGCCGGCGGACGTCGCGCGCCATCCAGGGTAGAAGTTCTCAGACACAACCAGCGCGCTCCCCGCGGGAGCGGGTGCATTCAGCTTGAGGTGGATCTTACCGGGAGCGTAGCTCTCCGTGGTAACGGTGATCGGGAGCGCCGCCGGAATCTTGCTGAGATTCGGAGTCGGTGTGATTGCCGTAGCCCCTGAATCGAAAATCGCGACTGTGCGTGGATCGAATCGCTGGTCCATGAGGGTCTGGAATGCAGGCAGGTCGGCGGCCCGAATCTTTGCGGGCGTAACCCACGCGTACGGATTGTCTCCCGGCGTCCGGTACACATATACAGTATTCCCGGATGCGTTGCGCGCAGGCCCTGCAACCTTCTGGAGCTGCTGTATTCCGCCATTGTCCGTCATCACGTATCGCGTGTTCGTCAGGCGCCAGAACATCGGGCTGGAAATTGGCGTATATCCCTGGATCTTGCCGCTGAAGGTGTCGTACCGTCCCAGCTCGTTTCCGTGATAGCCGAGCACAGTTCGCACATTGTGAATCATGAGCCCGTCGCCCGTGAGATTCGGATCGCGCTGTCCCGGACCTTCGGGCGGCAATGTCAGGACGCGGCCAGGCTCCGGTTGCTTCTTTATGAAGTCGATTGCAGCGTCACTCGCATACACAGTCGCGGCTGGCTCCGAGAATAACCAGTAGCTGCGAATGACCGACCAAAGATCGAGACCTACAAGGACAGCCAGCGCATATCCTGCGAAGCGCGCACCGAACCTGCCGCGATGGTAAGCAACGAACAAACCGATAGTAAGAAAAACGAATATTGCCGAGCGCCACGCTCCACCTATGAGTGCGCCTGCATTGGCCGCCACACGGTCAGTCGTCTGGTCGGGCGCCATCGACATTGCGATCGAGTTGAGTCCTCCGATGCTCGCGAAGAGCGCGATCACCAGTGCAAACGCACCCCACCCGATAAAGTATTTCTTTGGAATCTCTTTTCCGAGCAGCCGTTCAGTTCCGACTGCTGCAAGAAATGCGATTGCAAGACTCCCCACAAAGAATACCGTTTGCGGAGCCCTGAAGAACTTCGTTCCCGGGATGAGTGCATACGGGATTCTATAGAACGGCGTGCTGCTTCCCATTGCCCAGAGCAGCGCGATAATCAGCGTCACTGTCCAGAAAATCACCTGCGAGCGCCGGCCATTTCCCTTGAGCCCGAGCCACGCGGCTCCCATGAGAACGAGCACTGCTGCACCCATGTACTCGCTGTGAAGATGAATCCCGTTCCGTCCCCAATACCCTTCCAGCATTCCGCTGAACTGCGGCAGGTACACGTTGAATATTTCTTCGGGGTTCCACGCGTACGAGGTCGCGATGGAATAGTCGGGCAGTCCGCCTGCCCTCGGCGACCATGGGACGTACTCGCGTACCGGCAGATACTGAATAGCACCAATTGCAGCGCCAAGCAGCACAGCGCCCAGCGCGAACGCGAGGCGTCGAATCGCAACTGACCGTGTGATCCGATTTGCTTTTACTTCGCGTACGGCCAGGAAAATTGCGTATGCGCCGCTGGCGAGAAGCATGTATTGAAGGAGCTGGGGGTGAGGACTCAGTACGGCGAGGCCCACGATCAGCGCAAAAACACCCCAGGCCCAGTCGCGTCCGTCACGAATGCCCCTGATGAGTGCCCAGAGTCCGAGAGGAAACAGCGCGCTCACGAAAAGCTTTCCGTCATGTCCGGGCGATACGAGCGAGGAAATCTGTCCGCCCAACATGTAAGCGAGCCCACCTACAAGGCATGCAAAAAATCCAAGCGACAGGTTGTTCTGGGTTCGGGCATCCCTGTCGAACGAGGCACGAAGAAAGAGGAAAGCGAAAAGGCCTGCGAGGAATAAATGAATGGCAAACCCCCACGTCATCGCAGCATCCGTCGGCATCAAGAGCCGAAGGAGAAAAGTCGGGTAAAAAATGTCACCGTGCATTGCGGCCACGAATGGCATCCCGCCGAACAGATACGGATTCCATTGCGGAAAGCCATTTCCGCTGCGCAGAGACTGCGCCGCGAAGTCGCGAAATGCAAACCCGGCGATGTACTGATCGCTGTGAGGGCTGACGAGGAATTTTCCCGCCAGCGCCGGCCACGCGAGGGCGAGTGTCGCAACCGCATAAATGGCCGCCGCAATTCCAGCGGCAAAACGCGGCCAATGTGCGAGCGCCGACCCTTCAGGCTTTGCGGTGGTTTGCCGCAACGTATCCTGCGATTTGGCCATACCTGTTGGTTTAGATTGGGCGCCTTAAGAGCGCCGGGCTACTACCGTAAAGGAACGATTCTCTTATGAAGGAGATGCGTCAAGAGCCTGACGGTATATATCGGCATACCTGCGCGCAGCAGATTCGGGTGCAAAGGTGGCAAGAGCGTAGATCCGCCCTGCGACGCCGAGCGTTTTCCCGCGCTCTTCCGAGGCCAGAATGTCATCCAGCGCGCGTGAAAGAGCCTCAACGTCACCCGGTGGGACCAGTACGCCTGTCTGGCCATCACGCACGACGTCAGTCAGTCCACCTGAATTGAATGCGACCACAGGAGTTTCGCAGAGCAGCGCTTCCACAGCAGCGAGGCCGAGGCCTTCATCGATTGACGGAACAACCATCGCGGACGCGCGCCGATAGTACTCGACCAGCTGCGGCTGCTTCAGTTGTCCGATCCAGTTCACGCGTTCGCTGATTCCGAGATCGGTGGCTAGCTGCACCATCGCCGCCTTCCCTGGCCCGTCGCCAACTACATCGAGTGTTGACGCGCTTTTCATTTTGGAAACTGCGCGAAGCAGGTGGTCAATTCCCTTCTGAGTATTAATCCGTCCCACGAAAAGAAGACGGCCTGGGATGCGTGCACCGCCCGGGGAGAACAGATCGGTCGCGACCGGCATCGGCGCAACAGTGGGGCGCTCGAATGACACGACCTTCTCGGCTTCCTCAGCCAGCCAGCGGGAAACGGCTGTGACCTTGGTCGAGTGCTGCATCACATGACGGAACAGCGGTTTCGCAACGCCAACTGATCGTGCGAGTCGCACGTCGGTGCCGTGCAGAGTTGTAATCAGCGGACGGTGTGTAAGGCCCTTAAGCCATGTACCGACGACACCGTTCGGAAACCACCAGTGCGCGTGAATGATGTCGGGTTCAAATGAGCGACGAGCACGGACTGCCTGCACGAAGTCGGCGCCGAGAAAGCCGACAAGTGCAAGGCGTGCGCTCCAGGAGGAGGCTACGTCCTGTGCCATGTTGCCTGTGTAAGCGAGCTTCTCGAACTTCCGCGGCGCATATCGAAAACGCTCGATCGAAATTCCGTCGATTGTGTCGGTGCTGGGAAGTCCGGGACCTGCTGGAGCAATCGCGTGAACTGTCACTCCTTCCGCTTTCAGTGCTTTCGCAAGCCTGAGAAGAAATGAGCCCGCGGCGTCACCTTCGGTGCGCGGAAAACTGTGCGTAAGAAAGAGGACGTTCATTCGTGGGTTGTTCGTGAGGACGCTTCGTCTACGCGGCGCCTAAGCTCGCGCAATTCGGAACGCTGTGCGGCGATTAGCTCGCCAATGAGTCCGGTGGAAAAGAAAACGCTGCCGACGATCAGGCAGGTCTCAACGAGATTGAGGAGAGGCCTGAACCCTTCGCCGGCAAAGATCCGCCAAAGTACCGCGGCAATTCCGACAATGAGTCCGATTATGAAGAGGCCGGCTCCCATCATTCCGAAGAGGAGCAGCGGCTTCTTTGCAAAGCGAAGCTCGAACCAAACCGCGAGCATGTCCAGGACACCGACAGGAATTCTGCCAATACCGAACTTGGACTTCCCCGCATGTCGCGGATAAAGCGGAACCGGAACTTCGGAAAGCGTGAAGCCCTGTGCTGCTGCCATCACTACCATATAACGATGCCAGTCAGGTCGCGCGGGAAGCGCGTCCATGATTTCGCGTCTATACGCCTTGACCGAATTCAGGTCGCGCACGGGCACCTTGAACAGCGCTCGGCTCAGGCGATTGTAGATGCCAGACACGAACGCCTTCTCGTACGCGCCCTGCTTGTACCCTGTCACCATATCGGAATCGTCCGATAGAATTGGCGCAACCAAAGCAGGAATGTCTTCCGGCTTGTACTGGAGATCTGCAGGATAGAAAACAAGAATGTCGCCACGCGCATTCAGGAATCCGGTCCGGAGCGCATCTGCAATTCCCCGCCCCGACCTGTGCCTGACTGCGCGCAGAAATGAATACCGCTCCTGCAGCTGCTTCAGAATTTTCCAGGTGTCGTCAACGGAGCCATCGTCCACTACTACCACTTCGTACCCAACAGACTGCGTCGCAAAAACCTTTTCCGCCTGCTCCATGAACAGGGGAAGGTTTTCGGCTTCGTCCTTTGCGGGAACGAGCACGCTGATTCGCGGCGAAGAGGTCAGAGGATTGAGTGTTGTGGACGACGTCCGATTGGTGAGCTCCTGGGAGCTGCTCATACGCGCTTGCGCATACGGGCTGAGAGCACGCCAAGCTGGTCACGATATTTCGCCACGGTTCGGCGCGCAATCTGGACGCCGCTCTCGCGAAGAATGTTCACGATAGCCTGATCGGTGAGCGGGTGCCGGGGATCTTCTTCCTGTACGAGTTTCTGGTGCTGCGCCTTGATACCGCGTGCTGATACATCTTCTCCGTCTGCCGTTGCGAGGCCCGATGAGAAAAAGAACTTGAGCGGCAGGACGCCACGCGGCGTCTGCACGAACTTTTCGTTCGTCACACGGCTCACCGTCGATTCGTGCATGCTGATCACTTCTGCAACTTCCCGAAGAGTCAGCGGCTTGAGGTGCTGAACTCCCTTTTCGAAGAAGTCACGCTGCCGTTCGATGATGTAGTTCATGACCTTGAGCATCGTCTGACGGCGCTGCTCGATTGCCTGAATCATCCAGTTCGCCGAGTTCAGCTTGTTCGAGATGAACTCCTTGTTCTCGCCATCGAACTTCTTCTTGTCGCGCGCAATTTCCTGGTACGCCTTGCTCAGCTTGAGACGCGGGAGGTTGGCGTCGTTGAGGAAGACATGGTACTTGCCGTCAATCTTGTCGACGATGAGGTCAGGAATGATGTAGTTGTCGTCACCGCTGCTGAATCGAAGTCCCGGCTTTGGATCCAGCTTCGCGATTTCATCAGCGGCTTTCTGGACGTCCTGCGCGCTCATTCCAAATCGCTTGGAGATTTCGCTCCAGCGGTGGTTGATCAACTCGTCAAAACAATCGCGAACAAGGCGATACGGGACTGACTGCTCGAGTCCGGCTTCCTTGAGCTGAAGCACCAGGCATTCGCGCAGGTCGCGCGCCCCAACTCCCGGTGGGTCGAGACTCTGGATGGTGCCGAGCATCTGTTCGGCTTCAGACAGCGAATAAAGTGGAAGGTCGTCAATGTCCCGATCCATTCCTTCAGCAGCCTGGGTGACTACGTCATTCAGGGCTGAGACGATGTCTTCCAGCGGGCATGTGATGTAACCGTCGTCTCCGATATTGCCGATGAATTCGTCGGCGAGAAGCATCTGGCGCGGAGTGAGCTCGAGGAGGCTGACCTGATCACGGAGGTGGTCGCTCAGGTCCCGGCTCGCGACGGTTACAGGCTCGTAGTATTCGCGTTCTTCGTGCTCTTCCCTGCGTCCGCCAGCTGTATCGAATCCGTCAAGAAGGATTTCTTCCCAGTCTATCTCGCCTTCGCGATCCTTTTCAGCGTCGGCCTGAGAGAGACTGTTTTCATCTTCCTGTTCCTCCTCCGCATCATCTTCCTCTTCATCCTCGACCATATCGAGAAAGGGATTGTTCAGCAGCTCCTGTTTGAGGTGCTGCTGAAGATCGAGAAGAGGCATGTACAGGAGATCCATCGCCTGATAGAGGCGAGGATTGATCTTGAGCTCCTGCCTTATCTGCGTGGACTGACTCATTCCCGGCTTCACTAGGCAGCTCCTATGGGCGAGTCGTGTTCCAGATGCGCGAAGCGCTGACGCAATCGCGCCGTCAGGGTGGGGCCAAGATAGATGTCTGCAACTGTGTCGTCAAAGACAAGCTCGCGCACGGTTCCGGACACCTTTACCTGTCCGTCAAACATGATATACGCGCGGTCAACGATGTCGAGAGTTTGTTCAACGTTATGATCGCTAATGAGAACGCCAATGCCGCGATGCCGCAGCCCGGCTACGATTGTCTGAATGTCATGCACTGCTATCGGGTCAACACCTGCGAACGGCTCGTCAAGCATCATGAATTTCGGATCTGTCACAAGTGCACGCGTGATTTCGAGCCTGCGCCGCTCTCCACCAGACAAGGCGTACGCCATGCTCTTCCTCAGACGCTTGATGCTCAATTCATCCAGCAGCTTTTCCAGTCGTTCTTCGCGCTCGGCATTCGAGAGCGGAAGCGTTTCGAGGATCGCCAGAATATTGTCCTCGACGGAAAGCTTGCGAAAGATCGATGGTTCCTGGGAAAGATATCCAATGCCTCGCCGGGCGCGCTTGTACATCGGCATTCCAGTGATGTCTTCCCCGTCCAGCATGATCTGACCGGCATTTGGCTGTATCAAGCCGACAATCATGTAGAAGGTTGTTGTCTTCCCCGCCCCGTTCGGCCCCAGGAGTCCAACGATTTCGCCCTGTTGCAACTGCAGGGCCACATCCTTGACGACGTTTCTGCGGCGGTATGTCTTGACCAGTCCGACTGCCTGCAGGACACTGTCGCCGCCAGCTTTCGCAGGCTGTTTTGTCGCAGTGATCGGATGATCGCCTGTATGACTTATGGCCTCTGCGATTTCAGCGCGGTGGTCGGCCAACTCTGCCCAGAGACGGCCGTCAACCTTGAGCGCGGCGTCGAAATCGTCAACGTGACCGGATTCAAGCGTGACGATGCCTTCGGCGAGCAGCCGCGGAATGACAGACTGCGCAAGGTGACGTCGCACTTCATCCAGGCCAAGGCGGCCCGCTTCGGCCTCGACATGCTTTCCCTCCGTCCGCAGCAGACGGATGTAGTTGTCCCGATACTGGATCGTGACGTCATTGAGAATTGCACGTCCACTGGAATCGGCTGCACGCACGATTGCGGCGAGCCCGAGACCGACAGAGCGGTCATCGCTCGCGAATCTCTCCACGATGCGCTGAATCGCAGCAGGAAGTGCCGTCACTGTTTTGGCCGCGTTGGTTCGAGAACTACGCCGCCAGCCTTGTCCCAAACTGTCACTATGTCCAATCGTCCTTCGGTGAAAGCAGCTGTTATGACCCTTCCACGAACATAATTGATCGTAGGTGGTCCTTTCACCCTGGATTCGCCGGGCATCTGGTAGTACGACCTGGCGTCGCCCGTAGCAACAACCTGTCGAGGGACTGTTTTTGCCGCAGTATCCGCTGAAGCTTTCGCGAATCGAGCGATGATAGTGTCAGCCTGCATCCAGTCCCTTTCGCTGGATATGAGGCGAGTCGTGTCGGGCACACTGTTCATGTATGCCTTTCGCATTGCGCGCATTTCCTTGAGCGTGCGGCCATCCATGAGGACGTGAATCGAGTCAGCGCGAATCTCACGGTCAGGCGAGAGCGCGTGTGCGCGCTTCGGACCCCAGGCGTAAAGTTGATCCAGCTGATTTGCCGCGATTCGCATGTCGATCGAGTCGGCAACGAGCTCCAGATCCTGACTTAGCAAATGCCCCGACGGCGTTGACAGGACGCGCTGAAGCTGGCGCTTACTGGAGAAGAGGTCGATGACACCGCCGGTCAACGTGAACGGACGGTCACGCGTGTTCTTTACCTGCGGATTGCCTATGAGCCGCGCGAATTCGGTCTCACTGTCAACGAATGCAGAATCACTCTTTGCCTCCAGTCCAGGGCGGGTGAGGTCTACCTGTCCCGACGCATATACAAGGCTGTCTCCCTCGGTGACAATTGTGTTTGCGTTGACGATCGTAGGAACCTGCCCGCTTCCCGCCGTATCACGTTGCAAAAGCCGGAGATTCGGACGACCGGTGGCAACAAGCCGCGCCGTTGTGCGTGGAGGTACAGCGCGGAAATAATCTGCGGACGGTCCGCGCATGGTGCTGCCATTGGACAAGACTGCGACAACACTTCCTTCCGCATGCAGCCGGTTCTCCGCCTGATAGTATGTCATCCTGTCGGAGTTGACCGTCGCGCGCGGCTCGTGATAACGAACTGAGCCAAGCAGAAAGAGGAGCTGCTGATCGGGATAATATTCAGCGCTGTCAGCTCGCAGTTCGTTTCCCTGGCCCTCGCACTGTGCGAGAACTCCCTTTCCAATGAACATGTTCTGGTTCCCGGACGGGACGCGCTGAAATGTTACCGTCGTGGGTCCGGTGGGGCCGGTGTTTGGAAAAAGGAGGTTGCAGTTTCTTGGGAGATCCTGCGCCGACAGTGCCTGGACTGCAGTCGCGGACATGCAAGCTGCAAGAAAAAATCTGATCACTGCGTTCCTGGTGGAGCGGTCGAAGTTTCACCGGCCGACCCGCGGGCTCCCTTGAGAACACGAACGTTGTTCATGTTGGGATCTGCGCGAAATCCAACTCCCTGCAGCTTACGGCCAGGCTCTGTAAGAACAAATGCGCTGTCGCTTGCAACTTCATTGAGAGCGGGGTCGTAGCGCAGCTCCTGAGTGGTGAGCCTGCGGCCGGTTTCCGAGATTACCACAACATCACCACGAGCAACCATGCTGCCGCCCCTGCTGTTGTAGCTGCCTCGCTTGGCGGTGAGCAGCGCTTCCTTCTCTCCGCCAGCGGAAAAGAAAGTCGTGCTGACAGTCTCGAGCTCAGCGCGTGTGCTCTCATCAAAAAAGTAGGCACGCTCGGCTTGCAGCTGTGCACGCATCAGTCCGTGATCGGTGAGGTTGAAGCGCGCGGTGAACATCACCTGGTCCGCAGAGTCTGCCAGAGCGGAGTGCGCCCCGGTCGGTGGACGGGTTTTGGAGTTGTTGCAGGCAGAAACCGCGACTAGGAGTGCGGCAGCTGCGAAGAATGGACGGGAGGTCATTAAACCACACCTGCGCGCATCAGGTCGTGAAGGTGGATTACTCCGGCAAGTTTTCCGTCAGTAGATATCACCGGCATCGACATGATTCCGTGCTGTTCCATCCTGAAAACGACTG
>JANLYJ010000141.1:0-2468 GCA_031365555.1 Gemmatimonadaceae bacterium
TGAAAGGCCAAGTCAATCGCTTCCGCCAGGAACACAGGACCTTCGGAAGCTCCTCTGGTCCTCGATTGACAATCGCGAGTCCAAGGACCTGGACCAGCTCGAAGTCTCCGAGCGAAAAACCGATGACTCGATAGTCGTAAGGATTGCAATCGCCGACGTGGAGTCGCTGGTACCGCTGGGCTCACCGGCAGACGATCACGCAGCTGCCAACACAACTTCGGTGTACACTGGCGTCGCAGTGTTTCCGATGCTTCCCAACCGACTCTCCACAGATCTCACATCGCTGAACGAAGGCGCGGACCGCCTTGCAGTCGTTATCGAGTTCGCAGTAGCAAAGGATGGATCACTCTCCGGTGAATCAGTTTACAAAGCACTGGTCCATAACCACGCGAAGCTCACCTACGATGCTATAGGACAGTGGCTCGAGAAGAAAGCACCGGCTCCGCAAGTAGTTGCAACCAACAAAGCGCTGGCTGAACAGGTTCTCATGCAGGACGAAGCAGCGCAGCGACTGCGCAAAGCAAGGTCCCTGGCCGGCGCGCTGAACTTTGAGAGCGTGGAAGCCACTCCCGTAGTCGCGAATGGCAAAGTTGTGGATCTTGCCGTCATCCAGCGAAATCGCGCACGCGATCTGATCGAAGACTTCATGGTCGCGGCCAACAGATCGGTTGCCGGATATCTGCTCGCGCGTGGGTCACCGTCACTGCGCCGGGTGGTTCGTGAGCCCAAACGCTGGGATCGCATTGTCGCGCTCGCCGCCGAGCTCCACGAGAAACTTCCGGACAAACCCGACAACGCGGCACTTGGCGCTTTTCTCACTCGCCGTCGCGATGCCGATCCGGAGCACTTCCCGGATCTTTCGCTCTCAGTTGTGAAGCTGCTCGGTCCTGGCATTTACGTTTTCGAACGCAGGCTCGGCGATCGACGGGAAGAGGGTCACTTCGGGCTCGGCGTCGCCGAGTACGTGCATTCGACCGCTCCCAATCGCCGCTTCGCTGATCTTGTGACACAGAGAATGCTTCGGTCTGTAGATGAGAAGTCTGCAAAGCCTTACACGGATGAAGAGCTGATCGCGATCGCCGCACGCTGCACTGAGCGCGGAGAAGCCGCTCGCAAAGTCGAGCGCACGATGCGGAAAGTTGCCGGCGCCTCGATGCTGGCAGAGCGCGTGGGCGAAATGTTCACGGCGATCGTAACGGCGGCATCTCCGAAGGGAACCTACGCGCGCGTACTAAATCCTCCTGTGGAAGGGAGAATCGTGCGCGGTGCGAGTGGGCTGGATGTCGGCGACACGGTTCGGCTGAAACTTGTTGTCGCAGATCCGGTGAAAGGTTTCATCGACTTCGAGCACGAAGCCGAGGGCGTATCTCGCAAGCTCGACCGAAGCCGCCGCAAGAAAGTCATGGCCGATGCACTTCGCTCCCACGTCGGACAAAGTTTCGACGCTCAGGTTACCGGCGTTTCGGAGAGCGGCACTTACGTGCGCTCGAATGACGGTACCGCTGAGGGACGTGTAGTTCGCGGTTACAAAGGACTCACAGTCGGGCAGGCAGTAAGGGTAAAACTTATTGCAACCGATAGCGTGCACGGGTTCATAGATTTCGAGGGTGAACAGGCGAGCGATCCAAAGAGTGATCGCCTTGACCGGAAGCGCGCTGTCGCTGCGACACTCCGCGACAACGTCGGCCACTGGTATCGCGCCGTTGTGTCAGGCACATCGCCGAAGGCAACATGGGTTAAAACCCAACCGGATGGAATCGAAGGACGGTTGGTGCGAGGCACACGCGGTCTCGTTGAAGGCGACCAAATTGGCGTTGTGCTTCTCGCCGCTGATCCTGGCAAGGGATTCATTGATTTTGCCCGCGAGGACACAGTTCTCCCCGCTGACGACAGTCCCTACAGTCATCCACTATGATGCCCAGAATTCTTGCGACACTGCTTGCTTGTGTTTGCTGGAGCTGTGCGTCGCTTCCGGCCCCCGGAGTGCCGGTAACAGGGACGTGGGGCGGTGATCACATCAAGTCAGTTCTGTCGAAGTCAGGCGGCGAAATCGAGTACGACTGTGCGCGCGGCACGATCACTGAGCCACTGACGGTCAACGATAACGGTCAATTCGACGTGCGTGGATTCCATTTTCGCGGACATGGCGGCCCTGTTCGCATGGATGAAAAACCGGATTCAGCTGCTGCCCGCTATACGGGACGAATTCGCGACGACATCATGACACTCGATGTATCGGTAGAGGGAGCCGCGCTCGCATCGTACTCGCTTTTGCGCGGCCGCGACGGCAGCGTTTTCAAATGTCTTTAGTTGCTCAATAATCCGCGCCGCATCAGGCCGCCACCAATTTTAAGCCGTTGATACTCCTCACCGGAGCGAGCGGATATGTCGGTGGCCGGCTGCTGGATGTGCTGGAGGAACGTGGTGCGCGCGTGAGATGTCTCGCGCGTCATCCGGAGCTGCTCAAG
>JANLYJ010000216.1:0-1642 GCA_031365555.1 Gemmatimonadaceae bacterium
CAAAGCCAACGCCATAAACGGCAGGATGGACGCGACACCGGCAGTCTCAAAAATTGCTGCGACAACGCTGACGCCAAGGGCAGTAAGAAGCCTTAAGCGCTCCCCTGCCTGGAATAAATCACCGAGGATGCGGCTAAGGGGCAGGCGCGCCGGCCTAGGCTCAGTCACGCGGAGTTCGTTGCGAGCGGCGACCTAGTGTAGTTCAACTGAAGCCATTTGTGGGAGAATTGTGCGTACCAATGGGTTTGGCCAAGCGTATGAGTGAGAAAGCTCTGTCATGACGCCATACCCTGTCAATGCAAAGGGGGTACGGCGTGCCCGTCTCAGACTCGCAGATCTGATAAATCCCTGAACAATTCGAGCGCGGCGGGGTTTGCCAATGCCTCTGTGTTTTTTACCGGCTTTCCGTGCACCACATTCCGAACTGCGAGCTCACTGATCTTCCCGCTAACAGTCCTCGGTATGTCTGAGACTGCCACGATGACTTTTGGCACATGGAGCGGCGTCGTATTGTCGCGGATCTGCTTTTGAATTCTTGCCCGCAATGCGTCGTCCAGCGCGAGACCTTCACGTAGCCGCACGAAGAGAACGATTCGGACATCGCCCGCGCTCCCAATGTCCTGGCCAATTGCCAGACTCTCAACTATCTCCGGCAGCTGCTCGACCTGCCTGTATATCTCGGCGGTTCCAATGCGAACTCCGCCAGGATTCAGCGTTGCATCACTCCGACCGTAGATGATCATCCCATCGTGTTCGGTGATCTCCGACCAGTCGCCGTGACGCCAAACACCTGGATAGAAGTCGAAGTAGGCTGCGCGATACTTCGATCCGTCCGCATCGTTCCAGAAGTGCACGGGCATGCTCGGAAATGATTTCGTACAGACAAGCTCGCCTGCTTCTCCGCGCAGCGGGCGGCCATCCTCATCCCACACATCAACTGCCATCGCCAGCGCACGCGCCTGCAATTCTCCACGATAGACAGGCGCGACTGGATTTCCCCCGGCGAAGCAGGAAATGATATCGGTCCCCCCGCTGATGCTGGCGAGATGCACATCCTTTTTTATCGCGGAATACACATAGTCAAAGCTGTGATTCGCGAGGGGGCTGCCTGTGGAGAGGATCGTTCGGAGGTACGACAGATCCTGCTTGTTGCCGGGCTTGAGGCCTGCCTTTTCACAGAGAGCCAGATACTTGGCGCTGGTACCAAAAACGCTGATTCCCTCCTCGTCTGCCATCCGCCAGAGAATGTCTTCGTCTCCCGGCGGTAGGGGCGCACCATCGTACAGCACGATTGTCGCTCCAACGGCGAGACAGCTCACGAGCCAGTTCCACATCATCCAGCCACAGGTGCTGAAGTAGAACACTCTATCGTCGCGTGTTACGTCAGTATGAAGTCGCAGCTCCTTGTGGTGCTGCAGGAGTGTCCCGCCCGCGCCGTGCACCATGCACTTTGGCAATCCCGTAGTGCCGGATGAATACATCACGTACAACGGATGGTTGAAGGGGAATTTTTCGAAATGGTGCGAAAGACCGTTCTTCTTGCCAGCTACAAAATCTCCCCAGCTCGTTCCTACAGAAGCACTGGCTTCCCCATTTCCTGCAAGCCTCGCATAGGGCACCGACACCCAGTGCTTCACCGAGG
>JANLYJ010000310.1:0-1765 GCA_031365555.1 Gemmatimonadaceae bacterium
CATAACCATAGGGTACGGTGACCGCGAAGGTTACGATCGGACAGCCAATAGCGTTCGCGATGCAGCTCACGCACATGACGAGGTGCTGCGAGAAGGCGGGACTTTGATGGGAATTGCGGGCCCTCCCGTGCAAGTCCGCAATCACCAGGCTGCACATGTCCAGACGGAGGACGGCCCCTACATGGTTTCACAACTTCCCGTCGCAGGATTTGGGGTGATCGAGGCGCCGACTCTGACCGAGGCTATACAGATGGTGTCGCAGACTCCATGTGCTGTCGCTTTTGGAGTCGTCGAGGTTTGGCCTCTCGAGCAACCTGACACGTCCAAGGCCTAACCAGGCGATGCCAAAACTTTGATGAATGTGGAAACGATTAATGTCTGGGCGCAGCTAATCACGTCGATCGGCGTCATCGTCTCGCTCTTTTATGTGGCGGCGCAGATCCGGCAAAACACGCGCTCTTCACGCGCGATTGTGGTCGATTCCCTTGCCAGATCGATGCATGACCTTGCCATCCAGATGGCGCAGAATGACCAGCTTTTAACGACGGCCACAATGTTGAAAGATTGGAACAGCGCATCGGAGATGGAGAGAGCGCGGTATGCATCTTTTATGCTCGGTTATTTCAAGCTATTCGAGAATGGATGGTTCCAAATGCGTCAAGGGACGCTCGAACGCGATCAGTGGGAGGGATACGACGCGTTTCTGCGCACCGTTTGGATGGTGCCAACAGTCAAAACATGGTGGTCCATGAGGCGGACGTTCTTTGCGCCTGGATTTCGGAATTACGTCGAGAACCTTGAAGAAGTCCGCGGTGTCCCTTCACTCGCGCAGCTTACGCGGACTGAAAAGTGATAGCACCGAGCATCTAACCAGGCGATGCAGCCAACCGCGGACCGTCCGTATGCGCAGCTTTTTTCTGTTATGAATGTTACTCGTAACTCGCGCGGCGGTTGATCTTGTTGATTCACTCATGCTAATCGTTCACCCTTCGGGCTTCCCGTCTATTTTACGGCTTGGCAGTCCGTTCCATTCTCGTTAGACGTAAACACCGACCCGCACTCGAACACTTATCATGGCGAGCGTAATTTCTGGGGTGATCAGCGGCACGATCTTTGGAGCCGTGTCCGTGGCAATGATGTTGCCGATGTCTTTCCCGGACAAATCCTCAGCACTGTTAGCGGCGTTTTGCAGTCGGTTTGCAGTCGGCTTTGTCATCGCGTGCGTTCAGCTTCCCTCGTGGCCCGGCTGGGCTGTGGGGCTCCTGTTCGGCCTGCTTCTGAGCTTGCCGGACGCAATCATCACTAAGGCGTATGCACCGATTCTGATCGTTGGTGCGGTCGGCGGCCTGATCGTTGGCGGTATCCTTCACGGGTGGCACACCAATGTCTAACCAGGCGATGCAGCGAAGCGCGGGATGTCCTTATGCCTAGAGTTGAGAGCACACGCCACGTCACTTCTATTCGCGCAGTTGCGATCTTCTGTCTCGTTAGGCTGTGCTGCGTATCCTTGCATGCTTTCTGGTCGCCGCCGTTGCGGCGAATGCCAAAGCTCCGAAGTTAATGAGCGGCGAAGAGGCCGAGCACCTACAACTACTGCTGAAGCACCCGCGACCTGAGTATCCTTACGAAGCACGACGGAGACTTGTGACCGGCAGCGGAATCTTTATTTTGCACTTCGATTACGACACTGGACACTTGCGTCAGATCCACATTTTCGAGAGCACAAAGAGCGCGATTTTAGATACTGCCTCCACCGACGCGCTCA
>JANLYJ010000312.1:0-1608 GCA_031365555.1 Gemmatimonadaceae bacterium
TGTTCACAAGAGACTTGCCGATGTCGTGCACATCTCCGTACACCGTCGCGAGTACAACCTTTCCCTTCGTGTAACCTTCCGCCTTCTCGAGGAACTGCTCAAGATGTTTCACGGCCTTCTTCATTACTTCCGCGGACTGCAGCACAAAGGGAAGGATCAGCTCGCCGGCGCCAAACTTGTCACCTACTTCCTTCATGGCAGGCAGCAGGACTTCGTTGAGAACGCGAACAGGATTCTTGCGCACGTCAGCGGCATCAAGCGTCTCCTCGATGCCTTCCTTCTTCCGGTGAAGAATCATCCAGTGGATCTTCTGCTCGGGCGTCATTCCCGCAGTCGGATCTTCGCGCTCTACGCCAGTCGCGGCACCTGAGCTTCCAGTCTTCGAGAAATACTCGATGAAGTTCTGCAGTGCTTCAGGCGCCGTGTTGTAAACGAGATCATCCGCCAGCTTGCGCTCTTCCGGCGAAATCTCGGCGTACGGACGGATGTGCGCAGGATTCACGATGGCTGCATCCAGACCGGCAGCGACGCAGTGATGCAGGAACACTGAGTTGAGAACGCCGCGTGCTTCCGGTGTCAGTCCAAAGCTGACGTTTGAAACGCCAAGAATTGTGGAAACACCCGGCAGCTCCCGCTTGATGAGGCGGATGCCCTCGATGGTCTCGTGCCCCGAGTCGATCCATTCAGCATCGCCTGTGGCGAGTGTGAAAGTCAGCGCATCATAGATGATGTCTTCGGGTTCCAGGCCGTACTCGCCCACTACGATGTCATAGATCTTCCTGGCGACCTCGAGTTTTCGCTCCTTGGTCTTCGCCATTCCGATTTCATCGATCGTAAGCGCAATGACAGCAGCCCCGTGCTTTTTGACGAGCGGTACGACCGAATCGATCCGCTTGCGTCCGTTCTCCATGTTGATGGAGTTGACGATGCCGCGACCGGGAATGTGCTCCAGGGCTGCCTCGATGACGTTCGCTTCAGTCGAGTCGATGACAAGCGGTGTCTCGACGCTCATAGACAGAAGCTTCACCACCTTTGACATCTGCTCGGCTTCATCGGCACGCTCTGTGAGCGCGACGCAGACGTCGAGTACGTGGGCACCAGAGTCAACCTGTTCTTTAGCGACCTCGAGAATTCCCTCGTAGTCGTCAGCGAGCAGGAGCCGCTTCACCTTGCGTGATCCCTGTGAGTTTACGCGTTCACCGACGAGCAGTGGCGGCGGATCCTGGTGCAGGGTGATTGCGCGCATTGCGGAGCTGACGCGCGCGATATGTTGCGGTCTGGGGCGTCCTTTCGATTTCTCTTCTGCTTTCGCGACTGCTGCCACGATTGCTGCGAGGTGGGCAGGGGTGGTTCCACAGCAGCCACCAACGATTCGAACGCCGAACTCGCCGACAAACTCGGATAGCGCCGCCGCCATTGGGCCGGGCTCGAGCGGATAGATCGCTTCGCCGGTCCCCGTGTTGAGCGGGAGACCTGCGTTCGGAATGACTGAGAGCGGAAGTGTTGCGTGCTCGGACAGATATCTGATCGGTTCGCGCATGTGCTCCGGACCGGTGGAGCAGTTGAGTCCAATCACGTCCACCTTGAGTGCTTCGAGCGTCGTCATTG
>JANLYJ010000338.1:0-1739 GCA_031365555.1 Gemmatimonadaceae bacterium
AAAAGACTGAACTGCAAAACCAGTCGCACCGAAAGGTCTCGGCTAATAGAAAATCTGGGCTGATTGTCACGGCGAAAAAACCTAGGCATTCAGCAGGCACGGAGTGCGCCGTTGACAATCACTCTCATAGAACCAAAAAAAAAGGAAGACTTGAATCAGGGGGTCGACTATCTGATCGAATGGAGTCTGGATGTAGTTCTCGGCGCTCCCGGCGTACTCGGCGGTTAAATCCCAGCAGTCCTCTGTGGTCGCTGTGGTCTCTGTGTCAAATAGCACCCGAGGAATCGGAAGAAAACTCGATCGGATCCTGCTTGTAGAATTTCTTGAGCTCCGCATAGAGCGCAGGATGTCGCTCTTTCAATGCGACTGTCCGCTCAAAGAACGCCTCGGTAGCAACTGCAAAGAACTCGATCGGATTAGTCGCCCCGTATCCATCGAGCACCGTCGGGGCACCCTGTGCCTCAGCCATGCGCAACGCATTGAACTCCGCGCTCATCACCCTCGCCCATGCGACGTACTGCGCATGAGTCTCGAGCGCCGGTGTTCCATCAGCGTCTCTGTTCTCGAAGTCGAGTTGATGAGCGAACTCATGAAGCACGACATTCTGTCCGTCGCTCGGGTCGCGCGCGCCGTGACTCGCGGCATCCCACGCCAGTACGAGCGCACCCAAACCGCGACCGGTGTGGCCAAGTCGGTCTTCCGGACCTTCCTCCCAGATTCCGCCACCGATGTGACGCACATTCTCTTCCGTGTATCCAGTGGGATACACGAGAATCGAAGTGAGATCAGGGTAATAGTCGGTGTCCCGATGGAGAAGCAACAGACACGCCTGGGCCGCGATCGTCACACGCATCTCGTCCGTCAACATCAACCCGTCACATCCCTCGAAATGCTTTTCGGCGAGAAATACCTGGATGTGTCCGAGCAGCTCGGCCTGATCAGCTGCGGAGAGACGGCGAAACACCGGAAAGTTTCGCTCGAGTGCGAGGCGCCACTCCTGCGGAAACGGCTTCGCACGGAGTCGCTCACGCCTGCGGTCAGTGAGAAATCCAAATCCCATGACTTGAATCTATTCGACGGCGGAAGCCTGCCAACGTTGCCGCACCGTTACGGGCGCACTACTCTTGCTCCGGTTCATACACCGCTTACACCAGAGACACGAATTTGAAGCCAGAGTTGGGCATCATTGAAGGCTTTTACGGGAAACCGTGGACATGGGAAGCGCGAAAGGAGTCGGTTTCCTTTCTCGCTCCGTACGGCTACCGCTTCTATATGTATGCGCCGAAAGCGGATGTCTTCCTCCGCCGGCGCTGGCAGGAACCGCACCCTGCCGCTTACGCGAAGGAGATGGAATCCTTCGCGACGCATTGCCGCGATGCAGGCGTTCGTTTGGGGGTTGGATTGAGCCCGTATGAGCTGTTCAACAGTTTTGACGATGAATCGCGTGCGTCACTCGCGAAGAAGCTCGAGTTCTTCGATTCCATCGGCGCAGAAGACGTTGCGATCCTTTTCGACGACATGCGCGGTGATGTCCCTGACCTGGCGAAGAAACAGATCGAGATAATTCACTGGGTGGCAGAGCGGACGAAGGCATCGAGAGTGATCACGTGTCCGAGCTATTACTCGGATGACCCGATTCTCGATCGCGTCTTCGGTACAAGACCAGATAATTATCTCGAAGAGCTCGGGAGTGATCTCCAGCAGGCTATCGAGATCTTCTGGACCGGTGAAGAGGTGAT
>JANLYJ010000340.1:0-2104 GCA_031365555.1 Gemmatimonadaceae bacterium
CTCACGGTGCCGAGGCAGTGGAAGCTGCCTACCGAAATGGCCTCGCAGACGTCGGGGAGAACAAGATTCAGGAAGCCATGCGGAAAATGGCTGAAGTGTCCGTTCCGGTCAGGTGGCATCTGATCGGGCATCTGCAAAGAAATAAGGTAAAGTCGGTCGATCAGTTCGCGCTGGTCCACTCAGTGGATAGCGGGCGATTGGCGGATGCAGTTCACAAGTATGGCAGCGAGAGGGGCCGGGCCATTGACGCGCTCGTGCAGATCAATGCAAGCGGGGAAGAATCGAAGGGCGGGTACCAGCTCGATGATCTTGGGCCCGAAGCAGAACGCCTGGCGGGCCTTTCCGGAATTCGGATATGTGGGGTGATGACGATGGCGCGGATTGACGCGTCGGAAGTCGAGCTCCGCGAGACTTTTGCATCAGCGCGTACAGCGCGCGATGTGCTTGCGCAGGCAGGGCATCCGGCCGGCGAGTTGTCCATGGGAATGTCGCAGGATTTTGAGATCGCGGTGGAAGAGGGCGCCACAATGGTGCGGCTCGGCACCACTCTATTTGGAGCACGTGAAAAATGATTGAAGACGAATCATTTCATCTTACGCCTGTCGATGTACGCCGATATGACTTCGGACGTGCGCTGCGCGGCTATGATCCCAAGCGCGTTGACACATTTCGTGACCAGGTCGCCGAAGAGCTCGAGAGGCTGAACCGGGTGAATGTCGATCTGGATTCCAAGGCGCGCACTTTTCATGAACAGCTCCGTGCATTTCGCGAGCGCGACAAGGCGCTGAACGATGCCCTCGTCTCGGCGCAGCAGCTGCGTGGCGAGCTGAAGGATCAGGCCGAGAAGGAAGCGCAGCTCACAGTTCGGGAAGCGCAGATGGAAGCGGAAAAAATTGTCGAGGCCGCGCGTGGTGAAGTCCGACGCATGCAGGCTGAGCTCGATGCACTCGACCGCTCGCGTAGAAGTTACCTGGCTCAGATGCGTACCGTTCTTTCGCGCCAGCTCTCTGAGCTGGAGGCATCCGGGGTCGAATCAGCTCGCGCCAATCCAGACGGCAAAGCGGGCGACTAACGCTTGACCAGTTCACAGCCAGAAAAATCTCGGATGCCCGAGCGCTTTCGAACACTCCCATCAGACAGGCCAGCCGACGACGTCGAGCTGGAAGTGTTGTCGTTGTGGGAAAGCGAGAAACTCTTCGATACGATCAGCGCCAATCCTGGCGGGAAGCCAGAGTTTGTTTTCTTCGAGGGTCCACCTACTGCGAATGGACGTCCCGGAATCCATCACGTTTTTTCCAGGACGCTGAAGGACCTGTTCTGCCGCCACCGTGCGATGAGCGGATTTCATGTCACACGCAAGGCCGGTTGGGATACTCATGGTTTGCCGGTGGAGATCGAAGTTGAAAAACAGCTCGGCATCAGTGGCAAGCAGCAGATCGAACAGATCGGTGTGGCGGAGTTCAATCGCCTCTGTCGCGAAAGTGTTTTCCGGTATCGAACAGACTGGGAGACGCTGAGCAAGCGCATCGGCTACTGGCTGGACTACGAACACCCGTATGTCACCTACAGTCACGACTACGTAGAAAGTGTGTGGTGGGCGCTCAAGACACTGTTCGACAAGAACAGACTTTATCGCGGCCACAAGATTCTTCCATACTGCCCGCGATGCGAAACGGCGCTGTCGAGTCATGAAGTCGCGCAGGGATACAAGACCGTAAAAGATCCGAGCGTGTACATCGCGCTCGACCTCGAGGGAGAAGCGAAACGGCGGATTCTCGTATGGACGACCACGCCGTGGACGCTCGTCTCGAACGTCGCACTAGCTGTGAATCCAGAGCTGGAATACGTCGAGCTGCGAGACCTCGAGAATGAATCAGCTGCGACGCTGATCCTTGCCGTGTCGCGCGTCAACGCATTGCTCGGCGAGGATTACACCGAGCGCTGGCACACAGTGTCAAGACTGCATGGCCGAGATCTGGTTGGGCAGCGATATAAGCGTCCGCTCGATTGGGTCGAATACGGAGAAGGCGCACACGAAATAATTGTGGGTGAAAGTTTTGTCACGGCAGATGACGGAAGCGGCGTGGTTCACATGGCGCCTGCA
>JANLYJ010000349.1:0-2398 GCA_031365555.1 Gemmatimonadaceae bacterium
CTTGAATTCAACCTGCATGAGCGTGCCGCCGGTGAACTCGATGCTCTGATTGATCGGCTTGAAGAGGAGCGAGCCGACACCGCCGACAATGAAGAGCGCGGTAATAATTACCGCAACCTTCCACCAGCGAATGAAGTCGTAATGGGTGTTATGGAATAGTCTGATCATTAGATACTCAGGGCCTCCGCTCTCGAACTGCGGTTAAGCCAGATCATGTAGAAGGTGCGGACCACGAATATCGATGTGATCATCGACGCCGCGATACCTGCGAGAAGTGTGACTGCAAAACCACGAACCGGACCCGTGCCGTACTGATACAGGACCGCCGCGGTCAGTGCGGTAGCTACGTTGGAATCGACGATAGCGCTCATCGCGTGCTTGAAGCCTTCGTCGATTGCAAGCCGGACCGATTTTCCGTGATCCAGCTCTTCTCGAATTCGCTCGAAAATCAGAACGTTCGCGTCAACCGCAATACCAATAGACAGTACGAATCCGGCGAGACCCGGGAGAGTCAGCACTGCGTCGAAACTCGCCAGCACAGCGAAGGTGAAGAGCACATACAGAATAAGTCCACCAATCGCGAGAATACCCGAGAAACGGTAGTACCCGATCATGATCACGATTACCAGCATGACGGCAATGATTCCCGCTGTGATTCCCTTGTCGATGGAGTCCTTTCCGAGCGACGCTCCAATCTCGCGCACCTCCGCAACCTTGAGCGGAACCGGAAGCGCACCGGCACGAAGCACCAGCGCAAGATCCTGTGCGGCCTGGAGATCGCGGCCACCCATCGTAATCTGTCCGCGCGATGCGATAGCACTTTGAATTACCGGCGGTCGGCCCATCACTCGCTGATCGAGTACGATCGCCATGAAATCCTTGATGTGGCGGGACGTCTGCTGTTGAAAGCGCCTTCCGCCTTCACGATTCAGCTGGAACTCGACGATGGTTCCTTCAGTCGGCGAAGTGTTCGGCTTTGCATCCGTTAGATCGACACCTGTGAGGATCGGAAGCGCATCGAGAACATAGAGAGCGCGGAACGACTTGTTGCCAAGCGAAGTGGTGTCACCGGCCCAGCGCAGCACCTTTCCGGGAGGCAGGATGTCTTTCACCTGCTGATAACCGAGATACCGGTCCATGGTAGCCACGTCAGTCTCCGCTACGTAAAACTCACCTGGCAGGCTTCCCTGCTGCAGCAGCTTGGAGAAAGAACCGGGCGTCGAGAGGGCTGTGTCCTTTACGGCGCTGTCCTTCTTTGTAGAATCGGCTGTAAAGAGCGACGTGATGCCAGCGGCTGAATCAGTACCAGTTTTACCTGCTGCTGTCGCCACAGGGGCGGCAGTGCCGGAAGCAGGGATCGTCTTCAGCACAGCGTCGATACGCGGAACGACCTTTTCCAGAGCCTGCGTCTTGTCGGTGATCTGAAACTCGAGAAACGCGGACTTCTGCACGACAGCCTGTGCGCGGTCCGGATCGTCGATTCCCGGAAGCTCCACGATGATGCGGTCGCTTCCGGCCAGCTGTACAACCGGCTCGGAAACACCGAACTGGTCGATGCGTGTGCGAACGACTTTGAGTGCGCGTTCAAGTGCGCCCTTCTTGTCAGCCACGGCGCCCTTGGACTCGTCAACTTCGAGCGCGAGATACATCCCGCCTTCGAGGTCGAGTCCCTTCTTCAGCGGAACGCGCTTAACAGTGTCGTAGACGAAGACGCCGTTGCGCTTGACGCGCTCGACGGTCGTGCGAGGATATAAAGCCCATATCGATCCGAGGATCAGGAGTCCGATGAGGGCAAGTCTGGACTTCAGAGTCATGCTGCTTGCGAGGGAGAAAGTACGATTTTTGGGTAGCCTATAAGGTTACCGGACTAAACAGTCCTAGTCAACGAAAAACGTGCGTGTTCTTCGTCTTTGCGTAGCTGCGCCGACAGGTCTTCGGCACTCGCGAATTTGCGCGTGGCGCGCAGGAACTTCACAAAGTCCACACGAACGCGGGCATCATAAAAGTCACCCGTCGCCTCAAACAGGTGGGCTTCCAGAGTGGTCTTGCTTTCCCCGAAAGTCGGGCGCGGGCCAAGGTTCATCATCCCGCCGAATGCGCCTGACGGGGTTTGCACCCGAACCGAATACACTCCCTCGGGCGGGAGGAGTTTACGGGGAGAGATTTCGCCAAGATTGAGCGTCGCAAATCCAAGCGCTTTTCCCCTTCCCGCCCCCTTCACCACGATACCCTGCACCGAATAGGGACGACCCAGTCCAGCAGCAGCGCGATCCAGGTCTCCGCCAGCAATGGAACGTCGAATCGACGTTGACGATACTGGCTGACCAGCGGGCGATGACACAGGACCGACGACTTCGACGCCAAATCCGTCGCGAATCCCGAGCTCTCTCAGAACTTC
>JANLYJ010000350.1:0-10730 GCA_031365555.1 Gemmatimonadaceae bacterium
TTCGCCCTTGAGGTAGCTCTCCGAAGAAGCCGCAGGCCCAATATTCACGGCCTCATCTGCCTCGCGGACATGTGCTGCGTGGGCATCGGCGTCACTGAACACGGCCACTGCTGAGACGCCAAGCTCATGGCAGGCGCGAATAACCCTGACGGCGATTTCGCCGCGATTGGCGATCAGGACTTTCTTGAACATTGCAAACCCATGTGTGCCCTAAAGATAGACTCGTCTTTGCAGTCGAGGGGAACCTTCGTTACTACTATAGGTATACAGTTACACACCCACCATGGCCTCACAATGACCATCTCATCAATTCGCGGACTCGCAATCGTTGGAGCAGTTACCGCTGCCGCTCTCTTTGTTGGCGGCAGAGCATCTGCATCCAATTCCCTTTCAATGAGCATTCCAACCGCCGAAGCTGCGGAGCCACTTGCTCCGGCTCCAGGAAAAGAGACCGCTGTATTTGCAGGCGGGTGCTTTTGGGGAATCGACGCTGTGTTTCGTCATGTGAAGGGAGTGACATCTGTGTCGTCCGGCTATGCCGGCGGCGCGCGTGTGGCGCCAGACTACGAGCAGGTTTCGTCCGGTACCACCGGACACGCTGAATCGGTGCAGGTGATTTTCGATCCTTCAGTCGTAACCTATTCGCAGCTGCTTCAGATTTTCTTTTCCGTGCACAACCCGACGGAACTGAATCGCCAGGGTCCGGACCGTGGCACGCAATACCGCTCCGCGGTTTTTTACACGTCCGATGCCCAGAAGAAGGCCGCTGAAGGGTACATCGCGCAAATGACCCGCCAGAAATTGTTCAAGGATCCTATCGTCACTCAGGTTGCACGGCTCGACAAATTCTGGGCTGCCGAGGATTACCACCAGAACTATCTGGCATTGCATCCGAATCAACCTTACATCGTGATCAACGATGCTCCGAAGGTTGCGCTTGTGAAAAAGAGATTCGCCTCACTCTACAAAGAGTCGCTCGAGTAGCAAGCCGCGCGGCGTTCTGGCAGAACAAACTGGTTTTGTGTTTTGAGTTATCGGTTGTGGGTTTGTCGGTAAACTGAATAACACAAAACCGATAACCCACAACTCAAGACCAGCAGTATCTCCCTAAAGCGGGATATTTCCGTGCTTCTTAGGTGGATTCTTGTCCCGTTTATTCTGCAGCGATTTGAGCGCTTCGATCAGGCGTGGACGGGTATCCCGCGGATCGATGATGTCGTCCAGGAATCCGCGCGAAGCCGCGACATACGGATGCGCAAATTTTTCGCGATACTCCTGAATCTTTTGTTCTGTCGCCTCTTCGGGGTTTTTGCTCTCGTTGATTTCCTTCCTGAAAAGAATCTCAACTGCGCCCTTCGGCCCCATCACAGCGATTTCGGCAGTAGGCCACGCGACGTTGTAGTCCCCGCGGATGTGCTTTGAACTCATGACGTCGTAAGCGCCACCATATGCCTTGCGTGTAATCACGGTGAGCTTCGGAACGGTCGCTTCGCAATAGGCGTAGAGGAGCTTCGCTCCATGTTTGATGATGCCGCCATGTTCCTGCGCGACCCCGGGAAGAAACCCGGGCACATCTTCAAAAGTCACCAGCGGAATGTTGAATGCGTCGCAGAAGCGAATGAAACGCGCTGCCTTGACTGATGCATTGATGTCCAGCACACCCGCCAGTATTGCCGGCTGATTCGCCACAACGCCGACACTGAATTTTCCGAGGTGTGCAAACCCGCAGATAATGTTGTTCGCATACTCGGACTGGACTTCATAAAACTCCCCGTCGTCAACGACGCGCTTGATCACATCATGCATGTCGTACGGCTTGTTCGGGTTGTCCGGTACAATGTCGAGCAGCTCCTCATCCCGACGCTCATCCGGATCAGTGCTCACTCCGCGCGGAGCGTCCGAAAGGTTGTTGACTGGAATAAAACGGAACAGGTCGCGGATCGCCTGCAGGCAGGCAGGCTCGGAGTCGTGGGCGAAGTGTGCGACTCCGGATAGAGTCGTGTGCGTGTCCGCGCCGCCGAGCGTTTCCATAGTGACATCTTCGTGCGTCACAGTTTTTACAACGTTCGGTCCCGTGACGAACATGTACGAAGATCCACGTACCATGTACGTAAAGTCAGTAATTGCCGGCGAGTAAACGGCACCCCCTGCACAGGGTCCCAGGATCGCAGAAATCTGCGGCACTACGCCGGACGCCAGTGTGTTGCGAAGAAAAATGTCAGCGTATCCGCCGAGCGACACCACGCCTTCCTGGATTCTGGCTCCGCCGGAATCGTTCAGTCCAATTACGGGCGCGCCGTTTCGTACGGCGAGATCCATGATCTTGCAGATATTCTCCGCGAAGGTTTCGGAAAGCGACCCGCCGAACACAGTGAAGTCCTGCGAAAAAACATAGACCAGCTTCCCTTCGATGTTGCCAAAACCGGTTACGACACCATCACCGAGAACTTTTTGGTCTTCCAGTCCGAAGTCCGTTGAGCGGTGCGTAACAAAGCGATCGAGCTCGACAAAGCTTCCCTCGTCGAGAAGCAGGTCGAGTCGTTCTCTTGCAGAGAGCTTTCCTTTCGCGTGCTGCGCATTGATTCGTGCTTCGCCGCCTCCAAGCTCAGACTCTGCTCGCCGGCGTTCGAGAAGCTCCAGTTTTTCACGCATGGACATGGTGCAAAGCTACTACACTGAACCCCTGCAGCAATAAGGCGCACAACGAACTTATGCGCTGCTGTGCTTGCGGTTAATCTTTATTCTTCCCAAAAACAGCTGATCTTCTGCAAATAGTCATCGCTGAACTAAATCATACAACTGACGTGTTTTACTAACCTCGGACCGGGAGCAAGTTGACAGAATGGTCCGCGGCAGCTTTTCAGGGCCTTGTTGCACTTGGCATGGCGTTGGTCTGGTGGTCGCTATATCGACGGTACCGACGAGAAGACTTTCTATGGTGGTCGGTAGCCTGGACATTGTATGTGCTGCGCATCGCAGTGATCATCATTTTCGCACTGACGCGGACTGAGGCATGGCTGTTTGTGCATCAGGTGGTGACTGGATGGACCGGTCTCGTTCTTTTGTGGGCTGCGGTGATGTCTTCGCGAGCAACGCGTTGGAGAAAGGTTTACGCACTCGCTTTCGCGTTTCCCGTTATATGGTCGTACATCGCCGTGTACCGGCTCGAAAACTTTCTTGCCGCAGTACTTCCTGGTGTGGTCTTTCTCAGCTTCGCAACGTTCCTGACCGGGTGGGTTTTCCTGAAACGGTGGCTGATCACGCGATCACGAGGAGCCGCCGTGCTCGCTGGCGTTCTCATTTTCTGGGGATTCCACCATCTGGACTATCCGTTCCTGCGCGCACGGGGTGAGTGGAATCCCTGGGGTTATTACATCGACATTCTTTTGTTTCTGGGCATTGCCGCAGGAATCCTCATGTTGCTGCTGGATGAACTGGACCGCCGAACCAGTGATCTCGAGTTATTGTCTTCGCGCATAGTGAGACAGCACGAGGACGAAAGGCGGCGGATTTCGCTCGAGTTGCATGATCAATCCGCGCAAGTATGGGCGGCAGTTAAGCTGCAGCTCGGATTGGTTCGCGAAGAGTCGCCCCCCAAGCTTGTTCCTGCCGTCGACGGCGTGCTGAAACTCGTGGACTCGGGCATTCAAAGTATTCGTGCCGTGACAACCAATCTTCGACCGCCCCTGCTCGATGACCTCGGCCTCCTCCCTGCGCTGCGTGCTCAGGTGCTTAGTTTCGCCGAACAGACAGGCCTGAAGATCACTTTCAGTGCACCTGCTGCTGTTCCGCCCCTTTCAGAAGAGGCGAGCCTTGCCATATACCGCGCGTTGCAGGAAGGGCTGGCAAACACCGTTCGGCATTCAGGTGCCACTGCAGCCGCCGTTCGTGTCAACGTTTCCAACAGCGAATTTGTGCTTTGCCTGACGGATAACGGCCGCGGTCTTCCCGCACGCAACTGGCAACAGGAAAACGATCATGTGGCCACGAGTGCCCCACACTCGCACGGCCTCTTCGGAATGCGCGAACGAGTGACAGCGCTGCATGGAAGCATGAAACTTGAATCGACGTCTCCATATGGCTCGGGAACGTCACTCACCATCAGGATTCCGATTGGGCGTGACACTTAAACCTGAAATAATTCGGGTCTTGATTGCTGACGATCACGCAGTCGTGCGGGAAGGCATCCGTCGAGTCCTCGGCACCGAGGCCGAATTTGAGATTGTCGGGGAGGCTGTAAATGGCAGCGATGCTGTCAGTCTTTCCCGCGAACTCGAGCCCGATGTCGTTGTTCTGGATCTTTCGATGCCAGGGCTGTCCGGATTCGAGGCAGCAGAGCGCATTCGCAGCACAGTACCGGCGACGCGTATCCTGATACTGAGTATTCACGATCACGAGGAATATGTTGCGCGCAGCGTACGGGCCGGCGCACATGGCTACCTGCGCAAGGACTCGTCGCCCGCCGAGCTGCGCGCAGCTGTGCGAACCATTGGACAGGGGAATAGTTATTTCGCGACACCTGAGGCGCGCGCACTATTTGCGAACTCAGGTTTGAACGCTCTAGCTCCTCAGCCCAGTGGGTTGGCAGAGCTGACATCGCGCGAACGCGAAGTTCTATTGGAGATTGTCCGCGGCCGCTCTAACAAGGAAATAGGCGCGCAATTCAGCATAAGCGTACGCACCGTGGAGTCGCACAGGGAGGCGCTGATGCGCAAGCTTGGGATAAGAGGCACTGCAGCCCTTACGAGATTCGCTATAGCTCACGGACTGGCTGGCCAAGACCCCGCCTGAACGCACGCGCTTCATCCGTAAAAGTACGGATTGAACACATATGCCACAGTCCATAGCCTTGGTCACGAGAGTGTACCTCACTCCAGTCACACAGATCAAAATTCACCGGTTATGGAGCTTCTTCCTTGTCAAATAAAGCATTTCGTACCTTGGTCGCCCTCGCTTTTGGGGCGGCAATTCCGGGCATTGCGAGCCCTGGCACAGCCCAAGGTCCAACATCAGCCATTACCGATTCTGGAGCTACTCCGCTCACCTCGGTAACTATCACTGCAACCCGGAGCCCGAGACAGGTAATCCTGACCCCCAATCCCGTCATCGTCGTGGACAGCACCAGGATAAGGGGCTCGCTGGCGAATGGATCCGCAGAGCTGCTTCGCGAGTATCCCGGCGTAGATATCACTGGCAGCGGCGCGAATCAGGGGCGTCCAATAATTCGCGGCCAGCGGGGCCAGCGAATTCTTCTACTCGAGGACGGAGTTCGCCTGAACAACACACGGCGGCAGCAGGATTTCGGCGAGCTGCCCGGTCTGGTGGGGCTCGATGGCCTGGATCGCATTGAGGTTGTACGCGGGCCCGCGTCCGTCCTGTACGGAACGGATGCAATTGGCGGAGTCATAAATCTCATTAATTCCGATCCTGCCTTTTCGAGAGGTGAACCGCGCCTCACCGGTTTGCTTCGTTACCGTTACAGCAGCAACGACCAGCAGAAGCGTCCGTCAGGAGCGCTCAATGCCCAGTTCCCCCGCTTCTCGCTCGCGGCAGCCGGCGCATTTCGGAATGCTCGGGACTACGAGGCTCCAGCCGGCTCGTTCGGCAACCTGGCGCTCGCCAATGACACCCGGGTAAATGGAACGGGCGTTAAAGACGACAATATGTCCCTTCAGGGCGCGGTAAAGATTCAGGACAATCAGGAGCTGTTGGCGCGCTTTTCCAGATACTCCGCAACCGACGCGGCCTTCGGATTCGTTGCCAACACCGACCTCGGCACTCCGAATGCACCATCCATAGATATTCGTTACCCAGACCAGAAGTACGTTAAGACCAGCGTCCGGTATCGCTCGAACTCCCTCGCATTTCCCTTCGCGGACCGCACCTATGTCGTCGCATACACAAGCGGAAACGACCGGTCGCTTACCTTGAACGTGTTCGTTCCATTCGGGCCCGGCACACCGCCCGGCGCGGGTGTAAGCGTGAAGACTCGCAACCTGACCGATGTCAACACCGTCGGATTCCGGGCAGAGGCGGCAAAATCTTTCTGGAAGCAGGTCCTGACTTACGGCGCCGATTTTTTCCGTGACCGCTCCAACAATTCCGATTCAGCAGTGACAACCGTGATTGGCTTCGGACCGCCACGCCCGCAAACCAACGACACCGCAACTACGCCAAATGCGTCATTCAGAAGCACCGGATTGTTCGTGCAGACAGAAGCCGCTCTCACCGACCGCGTTTCGCTCGTTGCCGGAACGCGCTGGCAGACCGTAACAGCGAAAACGCGCGCTACCCCGAAGGTCACCACTCCGCTGATCGAGTCATCCGATAACGCCGTGGTGGCCGCGGGAAATGCACTTTTCCGCGTCGCAGAAAATGTGAATCTGATCGCGTCCGTTGGCCGCGCATTCAGGTCTCCGAATCTTATCGAACGTTTTTTCAACGGGGCAGCGCCTGAGGGAAATGGCTACCAGCTTCGCAATCCGGACCTGAAGGCCGAGACAAGCATCGATGTTGATTTTGGGATAAAGGCCGGTTACCAGGGTGTGTACGGGGAGGCGTTCTTTTTCCGGAACAGTATCTCGAACGGAATCAGGATCGCGCCGACCGGAACCAAGGTCGGGCAGTTCGCTGCCTTCAGGAATGTGAACGTAGAGCGTCTGCGGGATCAGGGTGTTGAGATGCTGCTTCAAGCCGCCCTTCCCGCAGGCTTCACCATTGGCTCGAGCTATACGAAGATTGATTCCAAGAACATTTCCAACCCGCTGAATCCCGTTGGAGACAGCTATTCGTCCAAGGTGACAGGTTCGCTCGGCTGGAAAGACAGTGGCGGACGGTTCTGGACCGAATATCTCGTGCGCGCCAACGGCCGACGAAAAGATGTTGCACTCGGCAAGAGTCCAATTGGACCGGTCCTGCCTGGTTTCACGGTGCATTCCCTACGCGGCGGAGCCAAACTGTTCAGCACGGGAGCCCTTGAGCACGGTGTGAACTTCTCGCTCAACAATCTCACAAACAGGCTGTACGCTGAATTCGCGAACGCGAGCTTCTTCAGACCGGAGCCCAAACGCTCTGCAGCCATTTCCTGGACAACCAGTTTCTAGTTCTCTGAATCAACCCGGATTCGTTTCTTACATACCGATAGTTACGACGGTGGTCGCACTGGCATTTGCAGTGCGGCTGCTCGTCCGGTACCGCGAAAAGCGCGGAATGCATCATTTGTGGTGGGCACTTGGGATGTTCACATATGGTGCCGGGACGATCACGGAATCGCTCACCACGCTGATCGGATGGCACGAGCCAATCTTTCGCGCCTGGTACATCACTGGAGCGCTGCTCGGCGGGGCGCCACTGGCGCAGGGAACTGTCTATCTCATGCTTTCCCGCCAAAAGGCAAACGCACTAACAATGGTCGTTGGGACTGTTGTGATCGTTGCGAGTGTTTGCGTGTTGTTGTCCCCCATCAATTACGGTCTGGTTCAGCGGCACAGGCTCACCGGCTTCGTGCTCGCCTGGCAGTGGGTCAGAATGTTCAGCCCTTTCATCAATCTGTACGCAGTGGTATTTCTGATCGGCGGCGCCATCGTTTCAGCTGTACGATACTCGCGCAAGCGTGAGACATATCACCGTTATGTGGGAAATATTCTTATTGCGATCGGCGCGATTCTGCCCGGTATTGGGGGCACCTTTACCCGCTTTGGAATGACGGAAGTTCTTTATGTCACCGAGCTTCTCGGACTGTTATTCATTTACGCCGGATTCCAGATGAACACTGCCGCTATGTCTGTAGGCATCCCGAAGGTCGCTCCAGCCGCTGCGTGAAAGAATTACTGAACGCGACAACTGCTCACGCTCTTAAATACCTAGACAGTCTTCAATCCCGGAAAGTCGCACCTGACCCGGCAGCCGTTGCAGAACTAGCAACACTGGATATCGAGCTGCCTGTCCACGGGTCAGCACCCGCGGAAGTGATAGACGAACTGGACAGGCTTGGCAGACCCGCAACGATGGCGATGCCGGGCCCGCGCTTCTTTGGCTTTGTGATTGGTGGTTCTCTTCCCGCAGCGCTTGCCGCAAACTGGCTTGTGAGCGCGTGGGACCAGAACACCGGATTGTACAACTCGACTCCTGCGACTTCATTTATCGAGGAGATCGCGCTCAAGTGGCTGGTGGATCTACTCGGTCTTCCGCCTGCAACCGCCGGTGCGTTTGTATCCGGAACGAGTGTTGCCCACCTGACAGCGCTCGCTGCGGCGCGTCACGCGGTTCTGGAGCGCGCGGGATGGGACGTTGAATCGGATGGTCTCTTTGGCGCTCCCCCGATCACTGTCATCATTGGGGAAGAAGCGCATCCGACGCTGTATAAGGCACTGGGAATAATCGGCCTGGGACGAAAGCGGGTAGTAGCAGTACCTGCTGACAATCAGGGCCGCATGCAGATCGGAAAAATTCCGAAGATTTCAGGTCCAGCCATTCTTTGTGTGCAGGCCGGAAACGTTAACACGGGTTCATTCGATTCCATTTCCGAAGCCTGTGATTTTGCAGGTGGGAATGGCGCATGGGTGCATGTAGATGGAGCATTCGGCCTGTGGGCCAACGTCGCTCCCACACGCGCGCACCTCGTCGCCGGTGTTGAGCGCGCCGATTCCTGGGCGACCGATGGGCACAAGTGGCTGAACGTGCCCTACGATAGCGGGATTGCATTCGTACGCCAGGCCGACGCTCTGCGCGCCGCCATGTCTATTAGCGCGGAGTACCTGCCCCACGCGAGCGAGCACCGTAACCCGTCGGATTTCACTCCCGAGCTCTCACGCCGCGGACGGGGCGTGGATATTTGGGCCGCGCTTAAATCGCTGGGCCGGGACGGTCTATCCGAAATGGTCGAGCGGCATTGTCGTCAGGCGAGGCGATTTGCAGAAGGTCTCTCTGCGGCTGGCTTCGAGATTCTCAATGATGTGGTACTCAATCAGGTTCTCGTTTCTTTCGGCACACCTGAGAAAACCGAGAGGACGATTGCCGGCATTCAGAGGGACGGGACCTGCTGGTGCGGCGGAACCGTCTGGCAGGGTAAAGCCGCGATGCGGATCAGCGTCATCTCCTGGAACACCACCGACGAAGACGTCGAGCTTAGTCTTTCCGCAATGATTAGGGTCGCCAAAGAGTCCTAGGCCGGTGTCCACAGATGTGGACAACCAACCACGGCCTGCGTAGCTGGAAGCGCATTCCTGGGCTCCTTGCAGGCGGAAAATATCACATTTCTTTCCTGGCCTGAACTCTACCCTAGCGCACTGCCCTTTTGAGTGGCAAGCTGTTGGGATGTTTGTGAGGAAAAGCCCATCCCGCCCCGCCAAAAAATGAGTTTCTTCAGTAAGCGCGTTCCAAGGAGCACGGCGCCGGGCTATTCGATTATCGACCATCGCATGTCCATTCGCGGTGAAATCGATACGGACGGAACCTTGCGCGTCGAAGGGAGAATCGAGGGTGTGCTGCACCGTGCAGGAACCCTGATTGTCACCGCGCACGGCGGCGTTGTCGGCGATGTAGAGGCGGGCGATGTAACTGTGGCCGGCATCATTCACGGGAACGTTCACGCCACAGGCCGGGTCGAGATCGAGCCGGGCGCTGAAGTTCACGGGCAGATTCGGGCTCACTCGATGCAGCTGCACGAAGGCGCGACTATCCACGGACAGGTGTCCATCGGTGCGACGCCCACTGTGCTTCCGCCGGCCGCCTCTCGTCATCTGGAGCTCGCGACCAACCTCCCGGGCCGCGCGAGGATATGAAGCGCGATTCAAATCGTCGGCGTCCACGGGTTTGGACGGTAATTCTCGTTCCCCCGCGGCCTGGCGCACGTGCTCGCAGCCTTTCGATTCGCGTTCGCACGATGGGTGTATTTGGGATTTTCATGCTTCTCACTGTCGCTGGAGCGGCGACATGGACGGGAGAAACTCAGAACTTCGCTGAAGCCACCGCGAATGAGCTCGCCGAGTCCCAGCGCACTGTTGTTCAACTTCTCGACAGCGTGCAGATGCTTGCAGCGCTCGCGGAACGCGTGAAATATCTCCCGCCGAAAGACATGCTCATGCCTGTCGCAGGCCAGATCTCGAGTCGATTCACGAACTCGAGATTGCAGCCCATTCTGCGGATCTTCCGCGCACACCGCGGCGTGGACCTATCGGCGCCGCTAGGCACACGGATCATCGCACCGGCCGATGGACGCGTGACATATGTCGGCTGGCGTATGGGATACGGCCTCACCGTCGAGATTTCACATAGCGGGAACATCGTGACCCGTTATGCGCACTGCCGCAGCTCACTCGTGCGCGAAAATCAGGTTGTAGCGGCGGGCCAAAGCATTGCGACTGTTGGATCCAGCGGATTATCCACGGGACCGCACGTGCACTTCGAAGTTTTAAACCGGGGTCAGTCTGTGGATCCCATCAAGTTCCTGGCGTCTACTCGCGGCGCCGCTTCACATCCGGCTGCACCATCAGCACCGGTGGAGAACAGGCCTATGGGTCTTTAATAACACCCGGGGCGTCACCCCATTCGGGCAGGGCCACTTCCGGCTCCCCAAACTTTCAGCTTAGACCGTAAGGAGGTTCAAGATGTTCAACGATCGTAAAACACCCCAAAAGCCAGTCGCTCCTGTGGTACAGGAAACTGGCAACGGAAAACCAATGTCAATCACACTGCTCACAATCGTAGGTGAACACGCACGGATGGAAGGA
>JANLYJ010000365.1:0-2956 GCA_031365555.1 Gemmatimonadaceae bacterium
ATTCCGCGAGGAGTTTCCCATCCTCGCCACGACGAACTACCTCGTGTCCAACTCCCTTGGGCCGATGCCGCGCACTGTGCCGGAGCGGCTTGCGGAGTATGCGCGGGAATGGAGTCAGCTAGGAGTCCGTGCGTGGGCTGAAGACTGGTGGATGCGGCCGCTCTCTGCTGGAAATGAGATCGCTCCACTCATAGGAGCCGGCGAAAACGAAATCACGATGATGCCGAATGTGTCGCTGGCACAGGCGACGGTTGTGTCTGCGATGGATTTCAGTGGAGGGCAGGACACGATTGTCATGACCTCCCTCGATTTCCCGTCGGTTCGGTATGCAGTCGAAAAGCTGGGCCGAAGACTGGGCGCGCGGATTGTCGTTGTGGAGTCGGAAGACGGGATCTCGATCGACGAGCAGCAGATTGTGGATGCCATCGATGAGCGGACCCGCCTTGTGGCGATCTCGCACGTGGCGTTCAAGTCAGCCTACATCTTCAATCTCAAAGACATCGCGGATCGTGCCCATGCTGTGGGCGCTTTCTTATCTGTTGACGCTTTCCACTCAGTCGGCGTCATACCTGTAGATGTGGTGCGGGATGACATCGACTTTCTGTCCGGAGGCGTACTCAAATGGCTGTGTGGTGGACCGGGCGGCTGCTTTCTATACAGCTCCGAAAAAGTTCGCAACAGTCTGGAGCCGGCTCTCACCGGATGGGTTGCTCACAGGCGTCCCTTCGATTTCGAGGAGACGATGGACTATGCTGCAGGCGCGTACAGGTGGATGACCGGTACTCCGGGAATTCCTGCTTTGTACTCGGCGATTGAAGGCCCCAAGATCGTGCGAAGGGCAGGGATCGAGCGAATCCGGGAGAAAAGCAAACGAATGACAGCGCGCCTTGTTCAGCTGGCAGATGACAGAGGTCTAACGCTCACGACTCCGCGCGATCCCGAAAAACGAGCGGGAACCGTGACTTTTGATGTGCCGAACGGATATGAGGTTGCTCAGTACCTGATTTCGAGAGATATCATCGTGGACTACCGGGTGGGAGCGGGGATTCGAATTGCTCCTCACTTCTTCACGACTGACTCCGAGATCGACATTGCCATTGGAGAGATTGACGCGGTGCTGGAGTCGGGTGAGTGGAAAAAATTCGGTAAAAGAAGCTCGGTTGTCACCTGATTTCAGCAAAAAAATTGTGCTTGAACATTTGAGTGATTGGAATGTACAATACCCATATACTCGAGCGGTCCGGAGGGTGGGCTGAATGCCAACACCATTTCTGAGTTCTGAAGAGTACGATGAGCGCGCGCATCAGCTGTATAACGAAGGTCAGTATGACGAGGCGTTGGACGTACTGCGTGAAGGCCTGGCACTCTACCCAAATTCGGTAGAGCTGCACATTGGCGTTGGCTACGCATACCATGCCCGCGAGGAATTCGCGTGGGCTCGACGCAGCTTCGAAGAGGCGCTCATTCTCGATCCCGAGCATGAGGATGCTCTGGCCGGACTCGGAGAGACGCTTCTAAAATTTGGCCAGCAGGCCCAGGCGACGAAAATGTTTCGTCACACCCTGGAGCTTGGCTATCAGGACGATCTGGAGCTCATGCTGCAGATTGGACGCGCGCTCTTTCGTGAGGGGCTCATCGAGGATTCACGTGAGTTCTTCGAGATAGCCGCGCAGCATTCTTCCGAAAGCGCAGAAGCCGTTTCATGCATTGGGTACGCCGAGCACAGGCTTGGCGACGATGACGCTGCCATTGCAACTCTGAGGCGCGCACTCAAGCTTGACCCCGATCACACGGAAGCCCGCATCTATCTCGGAAATATTTTTTACGACAAGGGCGACTACGAGGCGGCGCTTTACCACCTCGATCGCTCGATGCCGGAAGATCACTGGGATGAGCTGGGGATATGGCGATTGATGGAGCTGAAGAAGTCCATTTATCGCCTTAAGGATGACGACCCGGAGCTAAAGCCCTGGGAAGACCGTCTCAAGGATCTTGCGGGCGAGTCGGACGATATCGACGACATGCTCGACGATATCGAGTCCCGGTTCGCTGAAGCCATGCAGAACGAGGCCAAATCTCAGCTCGAGCTGTTTGGCGCTCTCCTCTCAACCTTCGCCGACAAGAAAACTGATGGTGCGCATGAAGTCGATGTGGCGGACATTGGAATCTTCGAGGGCAGCTGGGAAGAGATCCTGGATAAGCTGCGGGAAGCGTCGGGGCACGAAAGTGGCTCTGTGGAAGAGTTCATGACTACAGAAGCATTGCGTGGCTACGCTATAACCGGTGTGAACATCCCGACGAACGATGCGGAAAGTTTCATTCGAGGCAGCGCGGACGCGGGGCTGTTGCGGATCGTAAGATGAGTGCAAATCAGCAGTCCGCGATTGCCGCGCTGAACTCCGTGCGGCCGATCGCCGAACGGCTGGACCGTGGACGTGACGGTGAAGACCGTGCGGCCGACATTCTCGAGCTCTGGGAAGGAACCGAGACAGCGTTGCGCGCGCTCATGGGCGGGTCATCGCTTGGTGGACAGGCGCTGATTCGCGAGCTCCGTCAGCGCGAGCTGATTTCACTTGGCCAAGCTTACGCACTCCTCGAATTTCTTGGCGCGCGTGACCGCGCGAACAGAACCAGCTATAAGTCGACGCCGAGCGATGTGGATGCTGCACGCGAAGGATTTCGGCAGCTCGACACAGGACTGCAGCAGGGGACTATAGATGGAATTGTCTCCGCTTATGACACGTCGGCGACCCCGGCCGCGAAAGCGTCTACGACGACCGTACCGCGTGCTGTGCCGCCTGCTGCTGCTGCTGCGCCGGCCGCTTCATTAGCCACAACGCCAGCCAAAACCTCACGCGTTCCTCAGATGCGAGGAAAAAAACGCAGGCAGCTGCCTGCGATTTTAGGTGTTCTGGAACTCGGCGGTCTTGCGTACTTCCTGCTCGGAAGATCGACG
>JANLYJ010000429.1:0-4946 GCA_031365555.1 Gemmatimonadaceae bacterium
CTTCGCGCGGCGTCCAGCGCGGACCTATGACATCGGTGGCTTTGCAGTCGATGCAATTGGCCGCGTTCACGATGAGACGATCGCCGTCGCGTTCGTAGACGCCGGCGGGACACATGTGAGTGTACAGGTCGGCTACTTCACCGTCGACATCCTTTCCAACTACGAGATGTGATGGCGCATCATCTCTTGTCGCGTTTCCCGATTTGAAATTCGCGTCGAGCTTGCTGAACGTGAGCTTGCCGTCCGGAACGAATCGTTCGCCAGGTTCAGCGGCGCGAGGCACTTCCGCGTCCTGGTGCGAGCTAATCTTCCATCCCGGGAATAGCCCCTTTGTAGCGATCATCATCGACGCCATCGCACCGCCCAGGAAGAAGCCATACTTCTGGAATGCCAGGCGCATGTTGCGGCGCGCGTACAGGTCCTTCGTGATATAGCTGTCGGTGATTGCAGCATCGTACGACGACAGCCCGGCCTGTGTCGTGTCGTTCTTTTTCAGCGCCTCGAAAATTGCGCGGGCAGCCAGAATTCCGGACTTCATTGCGTAGTGCACGCCCTTTAGCGATGCGACTTCCACAAATCCCGCTGCATCGCCCGCAATCAGAACGCCATTCCCTGCTCTCTGTTTTGGAAGCGCGTAGTAACCGCCTTCAGGAATTGTCTTCGCACCCCACTCGACCATCTCACCGCCCTCGAGCTGTTCCCTGAAGAGCGGATGCTGTTTCATCTTCTGAAGCATTTCGTGCACATCCACGCCCGTGCTCCGATAGTCCATACCGACAACCAACCCGAGCGCCACAAGATTTGGTGCGAGCGGATACATGAAGCTTCCACCGAATGCGCTGAGCGGAAGGGGCCAGCCGAGCGTGTGAACTATCGCATCGAGCGGCTTTTTCGTTTCCCAGATTTCCTTGACGCCAAGCGCAAAGATCTGGGGATTCTCGGATGCGACATTCTGCGACTTCATCCACGCCTGCGCGAGCGATCCGCGGGTTCCTTCGGAAAGGACTGTTACACGTGCGGTGATATCGGTCGGCGGTGAGAAGCCGCTTCCGGGTTCACCGTTGCGCGCGAGACCCGTCGGAGTAGTGCGCACTCCCTGCACCTTGTCGCCATCTACCAGCAGCGATGCAGCGGGAAAGCCTGTGAAGATATTGACGCCTTCAGCTTCGGCCTTCTCGCCCAGCCACCTGACTATCTCGCAGATCGACGCGATGTAGTTGCCATGATTCTGCATCGTGGGTGGGGTGGGAATGCGCAGATGCTTCTGGCCCGCAAGCAAATACACCCGCTCTTTGTCCACTGCAGAGCGAAAGGGAAAATCCTTGATGTCGAGATCCGGGAACAGCTCGCGCATAGCGACTGGATTTACAACCGCACCGGAAAGCGAGTGCTCGCCAAGCGATGCAGCTTTCTCCAGGACAGCAATCTGAACTTCACCGAGGGTGCCGCCGGCTTCGTTGTCTTTCTTTACGAGACGCGCGAGCTCGATGGCCCCTGCAAGTCCGGCAGGTCCGCCGCCCACAAAGACAACGTCCATGGGAACCGCTTCAGCATCCGCAGCTTCGGAAACAATAAAGCGCTCAACCGGAAGCTCCGGTTGATGCGCTATTGGAAGGACTTTTCCCTGAGCCAACTCAGTGACTCTTGCGCGCTTCGCGAATTGCTTCGGTCAACACTGGAAGAATCTCGAACACATCACCGACAATTCCATAGTCCGCGACTTTGAAAATGGGGGCGTCCTTGTCCTTGTTGATCGCACTATCGTGCGTGACGTTCGCATGCCGGCCAGGTGCTGGACTGCTCCTGAAATTCCGACCGCGATGTAAAGGTCGGGGCTGACCAGACGTCCGGTCTGTCCGATCTGATCACTATGCGGCCGCCAGCCGTCATCGGTTACTGCGCGAGTCGCACCAACGGCTGCATTCCCAAATGCTGCAGCAAGATCTTCGACGAGCTTGAAGTTTTCGGCGGCCTTGAGTCCGCGTCCTCCTGCTATGACAACAGGTGCTTCCGCGAGATCCAGTTTCCCGGAGCCGCCCTCGATCAACTCGGTGACCTTTACGCGTGAAGCTGCAGGATCGCCGACAACCTGCGCCTGCTCGACTTTTCCTGCCTTTGCGTTCTGTGCTGGAGTTACGACACCCGCGCGGATTGCAAACACCGCGGGTTTACTATTGATGCGCACTGTCGCTATCAATTTTCCAATGTTGATTGGATGCTTCACCGTTACGCTGTCGCCGTCGAGCTTGAATTCAGTTACATCGGTAACGATTCCAACTCCAAGCTTGGCCGCAACGCGCGGTGCGAGATCGCGACCCTGGGCAGAGGTCGAGAATACGGCGATGCGATAACCGCCTTCCTTGATCTTCGCAGCACAAAGCTCGGCCAGCGATTCTGCATTGTATTTCTCGAAGCCGGGATTCTCTGCTACGTGCACGACATCCGCACCGTGCGCGCCGAGAGCGGCTGCCTCGCTTGAAATACCGGAAGCACCGGCGATCAGAGCGTGGACTTCACCACCTGTAGAATCTGCGATTGTACGTGCTGCAGTGGTTACTTCGAGTGCAGCTTTCCGTGCTCTGCCATTTCGCGATTCGGCGAATGCAAAAATGTTTGCCATTATAAAACCTTAGCCTCCGTGCTGAGCAGGCGAACAAGCTCCGGGACTGCAGCGGCACCTTCACCTATGATTTTCCCAGCAGCACGCTCCGGTGGGAGCTCGAGACTCGCAATTTCTATCTGAATCTCGCCCAGCTGTGCGGGCTTCGATTCAAGCGGCTTCTTCTTCGCCGCCATGATCCCCTTGAGGGATGGGTACCGCGCCGTGTTAAGGCCTTCGTCTACTGTGATTACCGCTGGCAGCGGGAACTCCACGATTTCCTGGCCTCCTTCGATTTCGCGCTTGGCAGTTCCCTTCCCGCCTGCGATATCGAGACGCGACACCGACGTGACGCACGCATATCCGATCTTTTCGGCGACGATTGTACCGACGACTCCATTCGCAGAGTCGGGCGACATTTTCCCGAAGAACACCAAGTCGTAGCCGCCATCCTTAAGCTCGGCCGCAATCGCAGTGGCGATCGCGGAACCGTCGAACGGCACCTTGTCAGCCTTGAGATGGATTCCTCGATCGGCGCCCATGCTCAGCGCTTTTCGGATCGTCTCCTGGACATTGTCCGGGCCGAGTGAGATGGCGACCACTTCACCCTGGCCTGCCTTCTCCTTGAGCTGAAGCGCGGCCTCGACGGCCCATGAATCGAAGTCATTTATGTCGAATTTGAGACCCGTCTCATCGACCGAGGTCCCGTCCTGTGCGATCCGAAAGCGTACGTCCATGTCAGCGACGCGCTTTACGCACACGGCAATTTTCACTTTGAATTTCTCCGAAGGTTCAGTTTCAAGCCTGAAAGTTAAGCGTACAGGCTTCTATGCAGCAGATGGGCCGCGGTTTAACTGCCACCTAAGAACTACCGAGCTGGGAGCAGCTGGCCGGAAGCGCAGAGCTTGGAGCAAAGCTGTTAGCTGGCTCCAAGCCCCAAGCGAGCCGCTAGCTGCTCCTAGCTTGGTAGTTCTTAAGTGGTAGTTCTATTCTTAAGTGGTAGTTCTATTCTTAAGTTGTAGTTCTACTCGTAAGCCGCGATACCCGTTATCGCCTGACCAAGCACCAGGGTATGGATATCATGGGTCCCCTCGTAGGTGTAAACACTCTCGAGGTTGGCCATATGACGCATCGACGCGTACTCGGCCAGGATTCCATTGGCGCCAAGAAGCCGGCGCGCCTCACGCGCAACATCGGTCGCGATGTTCACGTTGTTGCGTTTTGCGAGTGAGACCTGCTGCGGAGTGAAAGTGCCGGCATCCTTGAGCCGTCCCAGATGGAGAGCGAGCAGCTGACCCTTCACTATCTCAGTCAGCATCTCTGCCAGCCGCTGCTGCTGAAGCTGAAATCCACCGATCGGCTTGCCAAACATTACTCTGTTTCCCGCGTACGCTGTAGCTTCTTCAAAGCAAGCCATCGCCGCCCCAATCGCACCCCACGCAATTCCGTAGCGAGCTTGGGTGAGGCACATGAGCGGGGACTTCAGTCCGCCTGATTTCGGCAAAACCGCGGTCGCAGGAACCTGAACGTCCTGAAGCACTAGCTCGCTCGTGTCTGAAGCCCGCAGGGACAGTTGTCCCTTCTGGTCCCTGGCAGTAAATCCGGGAGTGTCAGTCGGGACAATGAATCCGCGGATCGACTTGTCGCTCTTGTCGCCGTTCGTCTTCGCCCAGATAATCGCGACCTGCGCCGTGGATCCGTTGGTGATCCACATCTTTGCGCCATTGATCACCCAGCTTCCGTCGGCCAGCTCGCGCGCCATGGTGATCATTCCAGACGGGTTCGACCCATAATCGGGCTCGGTCAATCCAAAGCATCCGATGATTTCCCCCGTGGCCATTTTCGGCAGGTAGTGCTTCTTCTGCTCTTCGCTGCCGAAAGCGTAGACCGGGTACATCACCAGTGAACCCTGAACAGACGCGAAAGACCGCACTCCTGAATCCCCGCGCTCGAGCTCCTGGTTGATCAGGCCATACGCAACATTGTTCAAGCCTGCGCAGCCATACTCTTCCGGCAAATTCGCGCCGAACACACCAAGCTCGCCCATTTCCGGGATGATCTGCTTTGGGAACTTCCCTTCTATATAGGCATCCCCGATAACGGGGATGACCTTATCGTCAACGAAGCTGCGAATGCTGTCGCGAACTGCACGCTCTTCTTCAGAAAGAGCGAAATCGATGTTGTAGAAGTCTTTTACCATGCTTGAAAGATAGTTCACTTCTTGGTTCACACGTAGGACACGTAGGATGCACGTAGGGGCACGTAGGACTACAAAAAATGGGGGAACTGCGAGCGGCCCATTAGAGTCGTGTGGAGTTAACCATCATTTGAAAATATAAGTTTTATA
>JANLYJ010000374.1:0-1546 GCA_031365555.1 Gemmatimonadaceae bacterium
GGCAATGGCAAGCGTAAAACTTGAAGGCATTCGCAAAATCTATCAGGGAAAGCCGGTGAATGTTGCAGTGCACGGCGTAGACCTCGAAGTCGCGGACGGAGAATTTGTCGTTCTTGTGGGACCTTCCGGCTGCGGAAAGAGCACAACCTTGCGAATGATCGCCGGGCTCGAGTCGATCAGCGAAGGCCAGTTGAGCATTGCGGGACGCGTGGTGAATGATGTCCCGCCGAAGGATCGCGACATTGCGATGGTCTTCCAGAGCTATGCCCTCTACCCGCACATGTCGGTTCGGGAAAACCTGGCGTTCGCGCTCAAGCTTCGCCGTACTGATCGCGCCGATATAGAAGCCCGGGTTTCCAAGGCGGCAAACATTCTTGGAATAACCGAATTGCTCGACCGCACGCCGAAGCAGCTCTCGGGTGGCCAGCGCCAGCGCGTCGCACTGGGCCGCGCAATCGTGCGCGAGCCTAAGGTGTTTCTTTTTGACGAACCGCTGTCAAATCTTGATGCCCAGCTTCGCGTGCAAATGCGCCGCGAGATTTCCCGCCTTCACAAGGATCTCGGCGTGACGATGATTTACGTCACGCACGATCAGGTCGAGGCAATGACGCTTGGCGATCGTATTGTTGTGATGAGCAAGGGACACGTGCAGCAAATTGACTCACCGATGAATCTTTACGACCATCCGAAGAACAGGTTCGTCGCGGGGTTCATTGGCAGCCCCGGAATGAATTTCATAGAGGGAACTCTGGTGAAAGCGAGTTCAGTGCAGTTCGTGGCGGAGAACGATGCCTTCAGCATTGACCTTCCGGCCAGCCTCGTGAACCGGATGGTGGGTTTCGAAGGACAGCCCGTCACACTCGGAATTCGTCCTGAGGATGTTTCCGTAGCGCCGAAGGCAGGACCGGCGCTTTTCTTCGGGGAATCGATGATTGTGCATCCGCCGATTACAGCACCGGCGCGGTTGGATCTCGTGGAGGAGCTGGGGAATGAAGCATTTGTGTATGCTACCATAGGAAGCAACACATTGACCGCGCGCGTTGCGCCGCAGCCGCTTCCGGAGTTGGGTGAACCCATTACGCTCGCGTTCGATCTGGCGAAGTCACATTTCTTCAGTCGGGAGAGCGGAGAGAGAATCGGGGAAGGATAGTTCCCGACATGCGGCTACTGCGGCCGGTCGGGGGAAATAATGACAGGAGTACGCGGAGTTCGCGGAGGTTTTTTCTTGAATGTTCACGACACGCTTGATGCCGTGACGAAGTGTGATGCTGTTGAAATTGAGTATCAGGCCGACGCGGGTCTGGCTCAAGCGGAGATACGTGAGCACCTGGGCTGCATGAAGTGCCGACGTTTAAGAAGCTCACGGATTTTGTCGCGCCGCGGGCACCAAGCTGCCGGCTCCTAGCGAGCTGCTCCCAGCTTGTAGTTCTTAAGTGGCAGTTATCAAAACCCTTCTCGACGCGACAAGGCCAATACTATAGTATAGGCCCATGCCAGCCACCGACCGCCTCAAGACCGCCCTCGGCGACCGCTACTCGATCGAGCG
>JANLYJ010000484.1:0-4860 GCA_031365555.1 Gemmatimonadaceae bacterium
GAAGTGTTCTTTCCAAAGAGAGACCATGGTCTCCACAACACGAAAGGACCCGATGTTGACAATGTGGCAATGACATCCGGTGGTACAGACGTGCCGGGACATATCCGTTCGTTCCTGACGCCATTCGGACGGTCAGAGAAGATCATTACGACGCTTGGAACCGTATTCGCGAACGACATGCTTCTCGTGTTCCCGAATCGCGCGCCTTCAACGGCAGGGTGGCTCTCGTGGGCACTCGCGAACGGCTACGGTGGAAGACTGCTGAAGGATGACGTTGTGGATGCAGGACTCACAGCTTCCTTCGGAAATCTTCTGGATTCGTCGGCTCCAGTGTTGACAGGACTGACGTCGGACAACGTTCCTGCAAGCGTCCGCACTTTCTCAAACACATTTCCATACCTGGCCGCTCCCAAGTAGCCAGCGCTTATCATCCGCGGGTCGACCAGACCCGCGGATGGCAAGCACTCTCCAATATGAAGCTAAAAAAGCGTGATTTGATTATTGGCGTGTTGGTGGCCGCCGTACTTGGTGGAGTCGCCGCCAAAACGTTACCCGCGAACGATCTTCAATCAAGTCCCGATGCGTCGGCGACGCCGACTCCACGTGATATCGCGCGTCACGATCTTCAGATCGCCGCTTATTCGCACGCGCTCGAAGTCGATCCGCAGAGTGCGATTGCCCTCGGTCAGCTTGCCGGATTGTATCTCCAGCGCGCTCGTGAAACGGGCGAGGATGGGGACTATCAGCGGGCTGAGGATTTCGCCCGTCGCTCCCTCGAGCTTCGCGTGAACCGGAACGCCAAGACTTTCGTGACCCTGGCGACTACGCTGATGGCGCAGCATAAATTCGCGGAAGCGGAAAAAGTTGCGCAACTCGCGGTTCAGTACGACCCAACAATTCCCCAGTACCGTGCGCTCCTTGCTGAAGCCCAGGTTGAGCTCGGAGACTACGGGCCAGCGCGAGAATCATTTAGAACGCTGGCGAGCCACCGCTCCAACCTTTCGATCGCGTCACGACTCGCAAGGTGGTATGAGCTGAACGGTGATACGGATGCCGCATTCCTTACGCTTCGCCGCAGCACTGCGGCAGCTGACAAGCGGTCCGATATCCCTATTGAACAGGTCGCATGGTTTCATTTTCGCCTTGCAGACATGGAAATGCGCAACGGAAAGTTTCGCAGAGCGCGGAAGGAATTTGAGCGCGGTCTCGAAGTCGAGCCGGCCGATTATCGGATTCTCGGTGGGCTCGCAAAGTTGTCGCTTCTCGAAGGGGACGCCGATAAAGCCATCGCCTACGCTCAACGCGGGATCGCACTAAAGCTCGATCCCACAATTCTTGGAATCATGGGTGAAGCGTTTCTGGTGAAGGGTGACACGGCATCCGCCGAGGAAAATTTGCGGACGATGGAGATTGCTGTCCGCGGACAGCCCGGTGCTTATCACCGTGCCTGGAGCCTCTTTCTTCTCGATCACGGCCGCAGGCTGAACGAGGTAAATCAAAACGCCATCGCTGAACTGCAGACGCGAAAGGACATATACGGTTACGACATTCTGGCGTGGAGCTTCTTCAAGCTGAAGAGACCCAGCGAAGCAGCGGCGAACATGCGGCTTGCACTCCAGCTTGGTACAAGGGATCCCCTGCTGTATTACCACGCGGGGATGATCGAGTTGGCCCTTGGCCATAAGCGCGAGGGAAAGAGGTTCCTCGAAGCTGCGCTTCAGATCAACCCGCGTTTTGACTATTTCCAGTCCCGTGTCGCATCCAGCGCATTGGAGTCGGTCCAGTGAGTGAAGTATTCACATTCATTCAGCTGGGGCTGCGCCACATTATTGATCCCGGCGCAATGGATCACATTCTTTTTCTATTCGCTCTTAGCGCTATATACAGTTTTTCTGACTGGCGAGAAATCCTGAAGGTGGTGACCGCGTTTACGGTGGGTCACTCGATTACGCTTGCCGCCGCAGTATTCGGATATCTGCCCCTGAGTCCGAAGATGGTGGAGTTCCTTATTCCCATTACCATCGTTGCGACCTGCATCGAGAACGTGTTTGTGCGCGACCGCGTAGGTGTCTCTCCCTGGCGGCGTTACCGGCCCGCACTTGCCGGGATATTTGGACTGGTTCACGGAGCGGGATTTGGCAGCTACCTGCACAGCCTATTCATGGATAACGTGGCGCTGCCTCTTTTCGGATTCAATGTCGGCATCGAGCTCGGCCAAATCATAGTTCTCACGTCGGTATTCGTTGTGATCTGGGGACTGGATAGGATTCTCACCGCGCTGGTACGGCCACCCCTAACTGCTTCTCCAGCCCGTGTTCGCGTCGTTGGCATCTCGTGCGTTGTCCTCGTTGTTGCCAGCCGCTGGGCAATTGAGAGGGCGCCTTGGTAAGAACAGGCAGATGGATTCTCGCGGCCATATTGATATTCACGCCTTGGCGAACTGCTTCCGCTCATGCCATTCACATGAGCTATACCGAGGTGCGCTACACGCAAGCGAACAAGGTGCTCGATATATCGGTCCGGGTGTACGCTAACGACTTCTCGGCTGGCGCAGCACGGCGCGCGCGAGTGCGGCTGGGCGCCGACAGTTTGATAGACCTACGAAGCGCCCTCGAGTACATAAGGCAAAATCTTCAGCTAGCTGGCGCCGATGGCCGCGCATTGATTCCCGCACCGTGCGGTGTCACACGCGCTCAAGACATGCTGAAATTCTGTTTCAGGATTAGTGCACCGGATGGAATGAAGGGGATTCGCGTCAGAAATAACCTTCTGACGGAGGTATTCGGCGACCAGGTAAATGTGGTGCAGTCCGTATCGTCAAGCGGTCGCACCAGCCGGATGTTCGTTCGCGGCGACGGGTGGAAGTCGCTGTAGCCACGACGGGTCAGTGCATGGCACCAAAGAAAAAAACTGAAAACGGATAACGGAAAACGGAAAACGCGTTGTCCGTTATCTGTTATCCGTTGTCCGTTTGTCGGTTCTTAATAGCGCGTCTTCGACGACATACCCACTCGCTCCACGCACTACCTTCGCAACTTTCCGCCGCGCGTCATCCACTGCATCCTCCGACGAATCGAGCGAGTTCCGCGCATCCCTGAATCGCCGACCCGAATCCACGCAGAAGAGTCCGCACAACTGAATTGCATCGTCTGCTTCTGCAATGGTCCCGCGCTCGATGATCGACTGAGTCCGCGAAATCACTGAGGCCGTTGCAAACAACTCGATCGCCATGTTGGCCAAGCGCTCGAGCACAAGCTGGCGCTCAACGATCTGCTCACGGTGCCGGAGAATCGTTCTGTCAGTCGCACCGCGCATCTCACGCACATGCTTCTCGAAATATTCCTTGTGCTTTTCAATTCGCGGATCGATCTCTACATCCACCGTGCCGGTCGCCCCCACGATGCTCTTCAACCGTGACGCGGCATACCCGCTCAGCAATCCCAGATTCTTCAATGGCCGCCTTAGGGCAGAACCGATTTCCTTGAGTGATTCTGCAGGGCCTTGTACGCCGTTCAGCGCAATGAAGAGTCGAAGCACTTCATTCGCGCCTTCGAAAATGCGGTTGATGCGTGAATCACGGAGCATTCGCTCATAGGGATACGGCTTGACGAAACCGCGGCCGCCGGCAACCTGCACCATTTCGTCGCACGCACGCCAGATCAGGTCGCTTGCAAAAACTTTTGCACAGGCAGTCTCGAGGGAGAAATCCGTTTCGGCGTTGTCCACGAGCGAGGCAAGAATGCCAAGCATCGCGTCAGACGCGTACGTCTCGGAAGCCAGCGTCGACAGCTTTCGCTGGGTGATCTCGAAATGCGCCAGTGGATGCCCGAACTGAACGCGCTGTTCTGCATACTTGGCCATTTCACTCAGCGTCCGCTTGGCGGCACCCGTGCATCCGGCCGCGAGAGTGAGTCTGCCGCCATTCAAAACATGCACAGCAACGGAGAATCCCTTTCCAACCGTTCCAAGAACATTCTCAGCGGGCACTCGTAAATCCTCGTAGACGAGCTCCGCCTGGGTCGATCCGCGAATGCCAAGCTTCCGAACAGTTCCCGCAACCGAGAATCCCGGCAAATCCGGAGTGATCAGAAAAGCCGTCGGCCGTTGTTTTGATTCGGTTTTTCTGCGGAGCGTCGTCTGGGCAAATGTCGCAATCACTCCGGCGCGATGTCCGTTGCCAATCCAGATTTTTCTTCCGTTCAGTATCCACGATCCGTCGTCCGCGAGCGTTGCTGTGCTTACGATGTTCTGTGCGTCCGATCCGGTTTCAGGCTCAGTGAGTGCGTACGCCGCCAGATACTCGCCCTTTGCCAGCGATGGAAGAAATCTCTCCTTCTGTGCGTCGTTACCGAACAGCACGATTGCCTTTGAACCAAGTCCGCAGTGCACTCCGACGAGAACACCAAGCGAACCATCGATAGATGAAATCTCCTCGAAAACACGTGCATATGCAGTCGCAGACAGTTCCAGTCCGCCGTACTTCCTGGGAATAGTCAGCGCGAGCAGTCCTGCATCCGCGAACGCGCGGATCACTTCTTCAGGTATGGTTTCCTCTTCGTCGTACTTCTCCGGATCGAGGAGATCCGCATTCATCTCACGGAGCTTTGCAATGAGCCGGCGCACAACCTTGGCCTCGGCGGGGTTCCGCTCGTCCAGTGGTCGTGGGAAAGGGAAGAGAAGTGAATCGTGCACCGCACCCGAGAAAAGTCCGCGGGTGAACGATGCCTTCTCGCCAGTGCCGCTTACGCTGTTTGTACGGACTGCCGGCGCAGCCATTTCCAGTGAACTGAGAAGAGGATGAGCGAAACGATGAGCAGAAGGAGCGAGCTGACGAGGCTTCGGAGCGCGCGGGCCGAGCCG
>JANLYJ010000013.1:0-2579 GCA_031365555.1 Gemmatimonadaceae bacterium
AGCAGGCGCGCTACATCGGGGCGCTCGAGTGTCTCCGCAATGTCAGCAAGATCTGCAGCGTGCAGCTCCTCGGTCTCGACGGCAACAGAGTCGGGAGCCTCGTCGAGAAGCGCAAGAATGTCGGGGGCCAAGAGCGCCGCCAGTCCGCGCGCCTCCACGTCTTCCTGGAGCGGAACGCGCAGCGGAGTGTGGCGCTGACTCGTCACACGACCAGCGGAAGGGAACGGCTGTCCTGCTTGAAATCCGTTATCTCGTAGCCGGCGACGCTCACAGCATCACGGATTGCATCAGGAGTAACCGATCCATCGTGTTCGATCTCGGCCCGTCCAATCGTTACGTCAGCGCGAGAAATTCCCTCAACGCCCGACAGCGCTGTGAACACCGCGCGAACGCAGTGCACACATGTCATCCCCTGTATATTCGCCGTCGTCGTCATCGGGCATAATATACTAATTGCCACCCGGCGCGCCCGGTGCGGCAGCGCTCGTCTTCTTTCTGCTCACGAGTTTCTTTTCGAGTCCCGCGAGGAAAGGCTCATAGCGCGAGCCTGGGTGCCAGAGCACCCAGCCGTCATATCCGGCGTCGTAGATCGCCTTCTTTTGCGCCTCAATCTCCGCCGGACCGTAAGGCGGCGGTCCGAGGGAAAATGCCTGGATCCACGGGCGTACATGCTCACCCTTGATGCCGATAGCATCGTTGCGCTGCTTCGCCCGGTTTATTGCCGCGAACTGAATTTTGTACGGTTCAGCATTGGGAAGAGGCACGCCGAACGATCCGTGCGGGTAGTGCGACGGATAGGTCATTGGAAGCAGAACATCAACTGCTTTCGCGAGTGGCTCCCAGGCCTGTCCAACTTCGAGCGCCCCCGGAACTGTGGTCACCAATCCGAAAATATCAGCGGTAGTGCGGACTCCAAGTTTGTCGAGTCTGCGATTCGCAGTCTGGAGGAAATCTGCAAGCGCCGCGGTCTTGGTTCTCCCGTTCTGCTCCGGGAAAACCTGCTGTGGAAGACTCTTGTACGGCTCCGGGAACCGAATGTAGTCAAACTGCACTTCGCCGAACCCAAGCCGCACTGCCTCCTCGGCCACTCTGAAATTGTATTCCCAGATCGTGTTGGCGTAGGGGTTCACCCAGGTCAGTCCCTTCTTGTCCCTCCACGGGGAGCCATCTGGTTTTCTGATCGTATGCCCGGGATTCAACCTCGCTGTCACTGAGTCCTTGAAAACAACAATCCGCGCGATCGGGAGAATTCCGTGAGCGCGAATCGTATCCAGAAGCGCCTTCATGTTGGGCACCACTGTGGCTGTTCCCTGATTCTTCATGACCATTGGATCCGACGAGTGATAGTTCAGCCCGAACTCGTCTTTTACGTCTATAACGAAGGCGTTGATCTCGGTGCTATCGGCCATGGCAATGAGCTTGATCATGCGCGCTTTACTTTGCGATGCGAACCGGTTGATGTACATCCCGCGTATGATCGGGTCGGTTCCAGACTGCAGCTCGCCCATCGACGCTACTGTCGCCGGTGTCGATGACGAAGCGGGGACCGCCGCCGAGGCTCCCTTCGGCGCCATTTGCGCAGCCGGAGCGTCCTGTTTGGTGCAGGCAGCGATCGCGAAGGCCAGGAGCGGTAGATAGCGCATATGTTCTCGTGCTGGTGCGGTGAAGGTGCGGGACGGGTTGCAGTATATTTGCCAGAAGTACGATAAACCTACAGTGCTACCATGAGCCAAACCAAATCAGCGCGCCGTATCAGCGAGACCCATCACGAAACGTCTCAGATCATGATGCCGCAGCATTCGAACAATCTCGGCCATGTTTTCGGCGGAGTAATACTGAGCATGATGGACACCACTGCCGCTGTTTCAGCCATCCGGCATTCCAGGCAAACCTGTGTAACAGCCTCGGTTGACCGCGTTGATTTCCGGGAGCCTATTCATGTAGGTGACCTGGTAATCATGAAATCCACAGTGAATTTCGTGGGTAAGAGCTCGATGGAAGTTGGCGTGAGAATCGAGACCGAGAATCTTATCACAGGCGTTCGGAGGCATACTAATTCCTGCTATCTGACGTTCGTCGCCGTGGATCGAAACGGACGCCCTGTTCCAGTGGCCCAGATAATTCCGGAAACCGAGGACGAGAAGCGTCGCCACGAGGCTGCCAAGGGACGCCGCGCCCGTCGACTAGAGGAGCGGAATGCCGAGGCGAAGCTGGACCAGAAGTTCTAACAAGGCATAGCCTCTGAGCATCCGAACAATGGACACCGTTTTCACTGTTGAGCAGGCCAACAAGATGTTGCCCCTCGTAAGCCGGATCGTGGAGGACGCGGTCCGCGACTATTATCGTTGGCAGGAAAGGGTGCGTGAATTCGAGCTGGCATCAGTTCGGAGCAGTCTCGATCTCCCTGACCCGATCGCTGTAGAGCTCGAACAGGATGTCCTTCGCTTGGCCGAGAGTATCGACAGCTATCTTCACGAGGTAAGGCAGCTCGGTGCGGAAATTGTCAGCCTCCAAGGTGGCGCAGTGGCTTTTCCCGCCGGCGAACAACCGACCTCGGTCTGCGCGCTGCCGCGAAGGGC
>JANLYJ010000119.1:0-1801 GCA_031365555.1 Gemmatimonadaceae bacterium
AGTAGTGCCCGGACGGGCTCGGAGCTGGACTGGCCCCGCTCGCGACGGGGTTGGCAGATGCTTGGTAAAGGTTTTTTGAGGGGCGCAGACATGGTTTAGGCGCGCCTTCGAAGAGAGCGTGAGCTAGTTTAGATTGCATTACTCGCGCTAACTCACAGGAAGTCAATTTGCTCGAAATCAAGAACCTTCACGCTACCATTGGCGAGAAAGAAATACTTCGCGGAATCAACCTGACTGTAAAGCCAGGTGAGATTCATGCGGTCATGGGACCAAACGGTTCGGGCAAGAGCACGCTCGCGCAGGTAATTGCGGGGCATCCGAGTTATGAGGTGACGAAAGGATCCGTCACGTATGAAGGTGAAGACCTTCTCGAAATGGATCCAGAAGTAAGAGCGCAGCGCGGAGTCTTTCTCGCGTTTCAGTATCCAATCGAGATTCCAGGCGTCACGAACTCGTACTTCCTGCGTTCGGCGTACAACGAAATCCGGAAGTCACGGAACGAGCCCGAGCTGGACCCGCTCGAGTTCCTGGACCTGATGGAATCAAAGACGAAGATCGTCGAGATGGATCAGGGAATGATGAATCGCTCGGTCAATGCCGGGTTCTCAGGTGGAGAAAAGAAACGGAACGAGATTCTTCAGATGGCAGTGCTCGAGCCGCGCCTGGCGATCCTGGATGAAACTGATTCAGGCTTGGACATCGACGCGCTCAAGATCGTATCGAATGGTGTCAACGCACTTCGCCGACCCGACAGCGCCACGATCGTAGTGACGCACTATCAGCGTTTGCTCAACTACATCGTTCCTGATTATGTGCATGTCCTGGCGGGCGGGCGGATCGTTCGTTCCGGTGGAAAGGAACTGGCGCTGGAGCTTGAAGAGCGCGGATACGACTGGCTGCTGGAGCCAGCTGCGTGACCACGTCCGCTGTAAAGGTTTCAAGCGACGGCTACATACAGACGCTCGACCCAAAGGCCGCGATAGAGACATACGCTTCCGACTTCGACGCCTTCCTGAAAGCGCGCGCAACGGATCCGCTATGGCTTCGTAAACGGCGCGAAGAGGCATTCGCGACTTTCCAGAAGGTTGGCTTTCCCACGATGCGCAACGAAGACTGGCACTTTACCAACGTCGCGCCAATCGCAGACAGAACGTTTTCTCTCGCAAAGCCTGTCCCGGTGGCGAAGGCCGACATCGAGCACTTCCGCCTGCGTCATGAAGAGTGGAGCGGGGTGGTTCTGGTCAATGGAGTTTTCTCCCGCGAGCTGTCCACACTCGGTGCTCTCGGCAAAGGAATTACCGTTAGTGCGCTGAGTGAGGGAATGAACGACATCCCGAGTGCTGTCGAGAAAGTTCTCGGCAAGGTTGCTCCGGATCAGGCTGCGTTCACTGCGCTGAACTCTGCATTCATGCAGGACGCAATCATCATTCATGTGGGCAAGGACGCGGCGATCGACGTGCCGGTGCACATCATGCACGTCAATGTTGGAATCAATGTCCGGCAGGCGTCGCATCCGCGGATCGTGATCCTCGGTGAACGCCATTCGAAGGCTGTCATCATCGAGAGTTTTTTCTCGAACAAGGACTCCGAGTATCTCACCAACGCAGTGACCGAAATTGTCCTGGAGGAAGGGGCACATCTCGCACACTACAAGCTCCAGCGTGAGAGCACTTCAGGTTTTCATGTGGGAACAACAGCCGTACGTCAGGGCCGCACGAGTAATTATGTCTCGTTCAGCTTTGCCACTGGTGCAGCTCTATCCCGCACGAACATCTACACGACGCTGGATGGTGAAGCTGCT
>JANLYJ010000149.1:0-2305 GCA_031365555.1 Gemmatimonadaceae bacterium
TTCGCCCCCACTCGTACGCCTTGTCGGTGTGGATGATGACAGAGAACGCATCCACAGGATCACCGTTGATCAGCAAGTCGAGTTTCACAAGATCGCTGCGGCGGTACTCGAGCATCTCGTAGTCGAGCGACGCGTACCCTCGGCTGATTGTCTTGAGCCTGTCAAAGAAATCCAGGATGATCTCGCCAAGCGGGAACTCCCAGTCGAATTCCACGCGCTCCTGATCCAGGTACGTCATGTTCTTGTACACGCCGCGCCGTTCGGTGCCGAGCGTCATGATCGGTCCGATGTAGTCAGACGGGGCCATGATGCGTGCCTTCACGTACGGCTCTTCGATGTAATGAACGTTGCCTGCTTCCGGCATGAGAGAAGGATTCTCGATGAGCTTCATCGTTCCATCGGTCATGTGAACGCGGTACTCCACGCTTGGAACGGTCGTGACGAGGTCGAGCTCGTACTCGCGCGTCAGCCGCTCCTGGACAATCTCCATGTGGAGCAGGCCCAAAAACCCGCAGCGAAATCCGAATCCAAGTGCAGTCGAAGTTTCCGGCTCATACTGAAGGGAAGCGTCATTGAGTTGAAGCTTCTCGAGTGCATCCCGAAGATTTTCGTACTGGGTGGTGTCAGTAGGGTATAAGCCGGCGAAAACGAATGAGCGGACTTCCTTGTAGCCGGGAAGTGGAGCGGGCGCTTTGTTCGTCGCGTCGAAGATGGTATCGCCGGCTCGTGTCTCTTTAACCGAGCGAACGTTTGCGACGATGTATCCAACTTCGCCCGGCCCAAGCTGTTCTGCCTTAACCTGGCGCATCTGGTTGTAGCCGACTTCCGCAACTTCGTAAACAGAGTCGCTCGCACCGAAGGTGATCTTGGTGCCCGGGCGAATCGTCCCGTCTACGACACGGACGCTGGGAATCGCGCCGCGGTATCTGTCATAGTACGAATCGTAGATGAGCGCGCGGAGCGGACCGTCCACGTCGCCCTCCGGAGGCGGAACCTGCGCGACGATCTTTTCGAGGAGCTCTGGAATTCCCAGACCCTCCTTTGCGCTGACGAGAAGAATGTCATCGTAATTCGCGCCAAGGAGATCGTGCACTTCCTGCTTCCGTTTTTCCGGCTCCGCTCCCGGAAGATCGATCTTGTTGAGGATTGGAATGATCTCCAGTCCTGCGTCCAGCGCGAGAAAAAGATTCGACAGCGTCTGTGCCTGAATGCCCTGCGAGGCATCCACGACGAGAATCGCACCCTCACACGCAGCGAGGGACCGGGAGACTTCATACGTGAAGTCAACATGTCCCGGTGTGTCGATCAGGTTCAGCTCGTAGTCATTCCCGTCTTTCGCGGTATAGCTCATTCGAACCGCATTGAGCTTGATCGTGATGCCGCGTTCCCGCTCGAGATCCAGCGTATCGAGAACCTGCGCCTTCATTTCGCGCATCTGGAGCATGCCCGTGGCCTCGATCAGTCTGTCCGCAAGCGTGGACTTGCCATGATCGATGTGGGCGACGATGCAGAAATTGCGAATGTGGTCGAGCTTCAAATCGTTATGCCTTAATGATTTCGAGGGGAATCATCAAATATAGATGCGCACACGCTCTAGTCTGGCTATTAGGGAGAGATTTGTGCGCGCGACTGTCGCTTCGATGCCCATTCGGAGCTAGCTGCCGTCGGTGCCGCGGCCTATCCCGTCTGTCGCATACGGGGCCGACGTCAGACGCTCCTCATGAGCACCGAAGCTCCATTCCGTGACTAACGGCAAAAGGCGACTGCGAACCGCGCGCGCAGACTGAACTACAAAAAAACTGAATCCTTAACCGCCAACTGGCTACCTGCAAAAACGGTAGCAACTTAGCTTGCTCGCATGGCTTTACCGCGACTGCTAGACGAGCTGGAGCTTTTACCAGAGTTCGAGAACATTGTTAACGCGATCCCGTCCCAAGGCGGGCTGATACATCTGGGAGGGCTTTTTGGGTCCAGCGATGCCGTTTTCCTCGCTGCGCTCGCACGCCGGCTGCCCACAAGATTCTTCGTAGTTCTCGCACCCCACGTAGGAGACGCCGAGCGCTGGCTCGCGGACCTGGAGTCTATTGGCGGAGCCGGAGTCGCCTTTTATCCCCCGAGAGAGGCATTCGGAGAATCCGAACCCCATGCAGAAATCGCCGGTGAGCGGGTAGAAACTCTCGAGCGGGTTGCGCGCGGAGGCGAATCCGGAATCCGTATTCTTCTCACTACGGCGCGCGCTGTAATGGAGAAAACGCGGCTGCCGCGCACTCTCGCGACAGCCCGTCTCGAAATCCGGAAAGGCGAC
>JANLYJ010000398.1:0-2028 GCA_031365555.1 Gemmatimonadaceae bacterium
CCCGCTTCGAGAAGCGCGGTACCACCATCGTTGAAAACCGCGGTGATCGCGGACGCCATGTCGCGCTGTCCGGGGCGATCTTCGTATCCGCCCATCGCGGCTGCGATTGCGCCCTGGGGTCCGAGGTCATTGGAAACGTCGTCTGCGTGCAGGTGCGGCGGTGGACCGCTTGCGTCTTCGTCGGCTTCAAAGCGAAATGCACCTGCGACACGCGCAGCTTCCTTCACCTGCTCCGGGAATGCAATCATTCGTGCGCCAGCTTGTAGGCGCGATTCCGCGCGGTGCCAAACTGAGCGATGACCCTGTCAGTAATTTCGCGCGGAGACTTCCCATCCTGTTTCATCTGGGCGACGGCAGCCCGAATGTCATCATCTGTGAACTCGACGGGCTCGGCTCCCGTAACAACTATCACAAACTCGCCTTTAGCATCAGCGCTTTCATAGTGCGCGGCGAGCTCACTCACAGTTCCACGTCGTGTTTCCTCGAACTTCTTGGTGAGCTCGCGCGAGACGGCAGCACGGCGATCACCTGCACCAGCCGCTGCAAGGTCAGCGAGTGTGTCGGCAACTCGCCCCGGCGCTTCATAAATCACCGTTGTGATCGATGAGCGTACTGTCGCCTCAATTGCCGTCTGGCGCTCTCTCCCCTTCCTCGGCAGGAATCCAAGGAAGGTGAACTGCTCCGCCGACAGACCTGAAACAATGAGCGCTGCCAGAACTGCCGACGACCCGGGAATAGCCACCACCGAAACTCCCGCGGCGATAGCTGCCCGGGTCAGGCGTGCGCCCGGATCGGACACGAGCGGAGTACCGGCGTCCGTGATGAGCGCTATCGAGCTGCCGTCTGTGAGTTTCGCAACGAGCCGAGGTGTTTCCGCGGCCTCGTTATGCTCGTGGTATGACGAGTACGGAGTCTTGATTCCGTACTCGTCGAGCAGGGTCCGCGAGTGTCTTGTGTCTTCCGCGACGATCATATGCACTGATTTTAGAACTTCCACTGCGCGGAAGGACATGTCCCCCAGATTGCCAATGGGGGTGCTTACAACGAAGAGAGTTCCTGAACGCGGCGCTGCTATGCCGCGTGTTCCTTGAACTTCATCTCCAGCTGCTGTTTCGGCACCGCTCCAACGACGGTGTCGACGACTTTTCCGTCCTTGAAAAACAGGATCGTCGGAATCGAGCGGACATTGAAGCGAGTGGAGGTCTTGATGTTGCTGTCTACGTCGAGCTTCGCAACCTTGGCCTTGTCACCATATTCGGCAGCAAGCTGATCGAGAATCGGCGCTATCATGCGGCACGGCGCGCACCATGTCGCCCAGAAGTCGACCACGGCCAGGCCCTTGTGCTGCTCGATCTGTGCTTCGAAGTCGGAATCCGATACTTCAACGGCATTGGACATCTAACGCGTTCTCCTCTTAAGTTTGCCTTCCAATCGCTCCTTCAATCTAATGCACCCACCAAGCCCCGGCGGAGCCCGGATTTCGCACATCGGAATCGCGGTTCGCTCCATCGACGAAAGTATCGATTTTTACCGTGACATCCTCGGCATGCCCGAGGTACCGCTCGATGATTCCGACGGCGCCAGGATCGCGGGCCTTCAGGCCGGCGATTCCCTTGTCGAACTGCTCGAGCCCGACGCCGGCGACAATCCTATCGGCCGTTTCCTGGACAAGCGCGGACCGGGAGTCCATCACGTCTGCTTCACCGTGGACGATCTTGATGAGGTTATGGACCGGTGCCGGTCCGCGGGCCTTAGACTGATTGACGAGACGCCGCGGATTGGGGCTGAGGGGAAAAGGATCGCGTTTCTTCATCCCGCGTCGACGGGCGGGGTGCTCGTGGAGTTGTCGGACCCCTAGGGAGTTGTCTGACCCTAGAAGGACAACATACAGCTATTAGGTGCAAGCAGAAGCTGCTAGCACCAAGCCGGCTTGGAGCTTGTCGCTTCAGCTAGTAGCCTGCAGCTGTTTGTTGCTTTTTTCATTTCTTCGGCTCCGCGCTGAAGTCTCGAACTGCAGCAATATCGAGC
>JANLYJ010000151.1:0-4012 GCA_031365555.1 Gemmatimonadaceae bacterium
GGCGGGAGTCAGTTCTTTATAGTGCTGAGCGAAGCCAACACCCGCCACCTGAATGGTGAGCACACAGTGTTCGGTCAGGTCACCGAGGGACTGGATGTGCTGAAGACCATCGAGCAGAACGACACAATGACGAAAGTCCGCGTGAGCGGAGGAGAGTAGGAATGACAAAACCCAAGAGCAGAGATCTTTCGGCGGCGCTGACAGGCCTGGTATTGGGCGTTGTTTCGCTCTTCCTGATTGTGACGACGATCGTTCTCCTGACGAACGCTCACTACAAGGGTGAGAAGGCAGAAGGCGCAGCTACGACGCAGCATTAGTAGTGGGGGCAGGCCAAGCTTGCCCCCTTTACTTTACGGCCTATATTACTGACTGGTCAGTTAGTTAAGCATGGAGGCGCATTGAGCGAACCAAGCGGGGGGACCCCCAGGTGGAGACGAACACCAGATAGCCGACGAGCAGCGATCCTTCGCGCCGCTCTCAAGGAATTCGATGTTAAAGGGCTCTACGGAGCCAAAATGGACGATATCGCCATGACAGCTGGCCTCTCGAAAGGAAGCGTATACCGCTACTTTCCAGATAAATTCCAGCTTTTCTCCGAGGCCGTTCTCACAGCGCTCACCGAGCTTCTAATGCAGGGGGGAGGGGGTACCCCCCAGGAGAGGCACCAGTTTCTTCGCAGGATATGGAAGGTTACGTCTGATCCCAGGTTCCGCTCCGCCCATCGCCTCTCACTCACTCGCGACCCGGCCCTGCCAGATGTTGCCGCCGACGCCGCGAAGCTAATAGACGAAGCCCTCGTAAAACCCTTTTCGACGCTGCTAGGCCAAACAGAACGGGCCCAACCCCACGACCCGCCCCTGACTCGCGCTCGACTTGCCGTCGCCACGCTCATCGGCCAATCCACCAAGGAGTCGACCACTCCCCATTCTCTGGACGCCGGCGTAGCCTTCCTTCTCCGCGCCTGCGAGCTCGAGCCTGAATCACCGCAGGCCGATGGGTTTTAGCCTTAGAGGACTCAACGCCTGACCATTCCCGCGCGTAATACAGATGAAGAGCGGGTGCTGGTAGAGCGGGCCCGCGCGGGAGAAACCGAGGCGTTTGCTGCGCTGGTGAGAATGCACCAGCAGCGGGCCTACATGGTCGCTCGTGCGATCCTCACCGTTCACGAAGACGCCGAGGATGTTGTTCAGGAAGGATTCGCGCGCGCATACCAGGCGCTCGAACGTTTCAAGCCGGATCAGTCATTCGGTGCATGGCTCAATCGCATCGTGGCCAACGCTGCATACGACCTGAGCCGTCGCAGAAAAGTTCGTACTACTGAAGAATTATCCGAAGTACTGCAGTCGCCCTTTCGCGACCCTGCAGTAGATGATGAATTGAGGACAAGATTGGGTCAGGCGCTTTCGACGTTGCCTGAACGCGCTCGAGCAGTGATTGTTTTGCACGATGTTGAAGGATTTACGCATAGCGAAATTGGTGAGATCCTGGATATTCCGAGCGGTACAGCCAGATCAGATCTCCACCATGCACGACAGAAGCTGCGCGCGCTGTTAAAAGACTTGCGGGGCTAGGGGAGCAGAAATGAAGAAATTTTTTCTGACAAAGACTGACGGAGATGCGCTGGATGCTACGCTCGCATCTGAAGTGCGGCGCATATACACGCCCCCGGCAGCTGCACGCGGAGACCAGGGCTACTGGCCTTCACTCGAGCAGCGCATCATGGCGCGTGTTGCCGACCCTGTCTTTCTGGCGTCGCTCGAATCCCCGCGGTGGTGGAATGTCCTGGAAGGCTGGTCCCGCGCTGGTTTGCTCGCAGCTGGAGTCGCGCTCGCCGTTAGCGCAGCCCTCCTCCAGAACCAGACGCCAGACGATTCAGGTATGGAATACGAAGCCGTCGCATCGATGCCCGCACTCGAAGCGCTCGCGCCGGCAGTCGATCAACGGGATGCAGTGATGACTTACGTTCTCGCACGCTAGAGCCTGAAGATGCAGAAATCAAAAAGCATGGCCGTGATCTTCCTGCTTGTGGCGTTCGTCGCAGGCGCGGCGCTCGGCTACGCAGTCGATCATATGTATGGCCGCAAACCGGGTCAGCACGGCGGACGTGAATCGATGTCGGCGCGGGTCGCGCGCGAATTGAGTCTCACGCCCGTACAGCACAAGTCGCTGGACTCACTGATGGAGCGCCGCAGGGAACAACTTCGCGAAGTGTACCGCCCGATTCGCCCGCAGCTGGATTCACTGGACAAGGTAGGGCGCACGATCAGTGACAGCACCCACGCACAGGTCCGCCGGATCCTTTCACCTGATCAGCAGGTGAAGTGGGACGCAATGCGCGAACGGGCACGCAAGAACTTCGAGGCTTCACGGAAGCGCTTTAACGACCGCCACTAACGCCGATTCAAAGCACAAAAAAAAGGGCTCACGAAATTCGTGAGCCCTTTCTGTATTTATAGCGGAGCCGTTAGTCGTCCGCTTTGCGTTCGGCCTTGCCGAAATTTTTCTGGATCTTGCCTTCGAGTTCCTTTACATGGCCCTTCAGGTGCTCGCTCTGGTTGTCGGTAGCATCGCCGACTGCTGCGCGCGCCTTACCTTCCATTTCCTTCGCCGTCCCCTTTACCTGGTTTTCGACGCCGTCTTTTTCGAGGTTATCTGCCATTGTGGATCTCCTTTGTGAATATCGTTAGTTCCGACGCCTTACATAAAGCAACGGGCGTGCCTCCACGGACCTCAGCAGTCGGCCTTTTCTTGGCACGAATTATCGCGTACTATCCATCCGGATAAACCCCTTCAATGGTCGAGCCGAAATCAGCGCGCACGCGGTAGAAGAAAAGCAGTCAGGCCGGCATCTCGCACATCTTACGCTCCTCGCCCTTGGCGTCGTTTTTGGCGACATCGGGACGAGTCCGTTGTACGCGTTTCGCGAATGCTTCAAACCTGAATACGGACTGACAGCCACGCCTGAGAATGTCTACGGCGTTCTCTCACTGATTCTTTGGTCACTCATCATTGTGGTCAGCGTGAAGTACGTCGCGTTCGTCATGCGAGCCGACAACCGCGGCGAGGGCGGAATTCTCGCACTGGTTGCCCTCATCCTCCAGAGAAAGCACCGCGATTCCGAGAAGTTCGTGAAGGCGGCTGTGGTAGTAATTGGCCTGATCGGCGCCGCGCTGCTTTACGGCGATGGCGTTATTACTCCTGCGATTTCAGTTTTGGGCGCCACCGAAGGTCTGAGCGTCGTGTCGCCGCTCCTGGCGCACCTCACTATCCCGCTAACGCTGATAATCATCTTTGCCCTGTTCATGGTTCAGAAGCGTGGAACCACAGGAATAGGAAAGGTGTTCGGGCCGGTCACTCTTGTCTGGTTCGTCGTCATTGCGCTGCTCGGCATTTTTGAAATTGCCCGTGAGCCGGAAATCCTTTCCGCTGTGAATCCGATGTATGCGCTTCGGTTCTTTGGGATTCATGGTATGCACTCGTTTGTTGTGCTGGGCGCCGTAGTTCTCGCTGTGACCGGTGCCGAGGCGCTGTATGCGGACATGGGACACTTCGGGCGGAAGGTGATTCGACGTGCGTGGTTTGGTCTCGTCCTGCCCAGCCTTGTACTGAACTATTTCGGGCAGGGCGCGCTGGTGCTGCACGACCCCGCTGCTGCCGCAAATCCGTTTTATCTCCTTGCTCCGCGAATTCTTCTATATCCGTTGATTGCTCTCGCCACCATGGCGGCAATCATTGCGTCACAGGCCCTTATCTCGGGTGCATTTTCACTCACGCAACAATGCGTTCAGCTTGGTTATTCGCCGCGGGTTACGATTGTCCACACCTCAAAGAGTGAGGCTGGGCAGATCTACGTTCCCGAGGTAAACGCGGCCCTCGCAATCGGGTGTATTGCGGCAGTTCTGATCTTTAAATCTTCTACGGCGCTCGGCGCCGCTTACGGTATCGCTGTCACCGGTACCTTCATAATGACGAACATCCTTCTGTTCGTCGTTGCCCGCACCTGGTGGAACTG
>JANLYJ010000183.1:0-6514 GCA_031365555.1 Gemmatimonadaceae bacterium
ATGAAGTTTCCCACGCTAGTGCCATTTATTCCTGTATGTGTCTACGCTGCGCTGACAGCTCCTGGGCAGGACTCACGGCCAATGCAATGGCGTGTACCGGAAGTTCGGGAAGCTGTCGTTTTTCTCGCTCTGTTTCTTGCGCCGTTCATTGGCTGGTTCATGTACCGGGCAGACCTCATTTACGAGCCGTGGCGTGCTTTTGCAGGGTGGCACAACTTCCTGCTCGGCGATCTTCGCAGGTTCACCTGGGCGTCCTACTATCCCCAGCCAACCTTCGCCTTCGTGGTTTACGCTGTATCCGGCTCCGGCTTGATACTCCTTGCCAATGCGCTACGACGCCGCGAACTGACGGATCTGCTTTTCTTCGCCGGCATCCCGCTCTTCTATGTGTTGATACCGACCGTTCAATACCAGCATCACTACCTGTATGCGCTGGCACCGACGATTGCGATTCTGATGGCCCATGGATGGGAGCGACTGCCACGGACTGGCAGTGGCAACGTCGCGCGGGTTGCAATCGCCCTGGCGTATGGTGCGGTTTTTCTTGTGGGTTCCACCTACGTTCTGCGCCACGATCGGGTGGTCCTGCGGGCCGCCAGCGCGCTGGGGGCTAACAGTACGGTAAACGACCTCGCAGTCGGCCTCCTGCTGCATGATCGCAATTATCTCGGATCGGAAATGCATCCAGAGTTGTTTTATCTTTCTGGACGTCGGGGTTGGAACGTAGGCTATGCCGTCGACATTCCGCCGGCTTCCATCGATTCTGTAGTTTTGGGTTACCGCGCGGCAGGAGCCAGGAGACTGGTTCTGACGACCTATGATTCAACGCTCGAGCCCTGGTTCGCGCGTTGGATTCCAGCGTCGCTCAGGAGAAATCCGAATTACGATGTTGGAGTCGTTGTCGCCGATCTCGAGAAACGATATCGTGTGATTTCAGGCGGCCGCAACTATCTCGTCTTTTCACTTTAGCTCGATAGTCGTCACACCAATTCATTGATAATGCAAAAGGTCAAACAGAAGCTTGCGGTCGGAACCAATTCGAGCGTCGTGGTCGAGCGCTGTCAGATTTGTGGCAACGAGAAACTCGATAGCGTCGTCTTTTTGGGCTACCTCCCCCCGGTCAACACAATGCCGAAGGTTGGTACGGCTCCGTCCGAACAGCCTGCCTATCCCGCGGAAGTTCTGTCATGCTCGAAATGCGGATTGGTCCAGCTTGGCCTGGTCGTGGATCCAGCCATCCTGTTTCCCCCGAGCTACCCATATACGAGTGGTACCACCAGGATTCTGCGCGAGAACTTCGCAGAGCTGGCTGAAGAAGTTTCCAGACTGTATCCGCTCAAGGAAAATGAGCTTGTCGTAGACATTGGGTCGAACGACGGGACGCTGCTCAAGCCGTTCAAGGCGAAAGGATCACGTGTTCTCGGGATCGAGCCGACCGACGCAGGGAAGCTTGCGCGCGAGGCCGGCATACCCACCATCACCTCCTTCATCAACGCGAGCGCAGTCGAGCAGACGCTGAAGGAGCACGGGAAAGCAAAGATCGTAACGGCAGCGAACGTGTTCGCACACATCGAAGACGTGCACTCCGTTGTCCAGTCCATACTCGGCTTGATGGAGGATGATGGCCTCTTCATCAATGAGTCGCACTACCTCCTTTCACTGATCGAGACGCTGCAGTACGACACCATTTATCACGAGCACCTGCGGTATTACTCACTTACCGCTCTCAAATATCTGTTCGAGGAGAACGGGCTCGAAGTGATTCACGCTAAGCGTATTCCGACCCACGGCGGCTCGATTCGAGTTTACTCGGCGCGAAAGGGTAAGTACAAAGCGACTGCTGACGTCGAGCGAATCCTTTCGGAAGAGCGTGCAGGCCTTAGTGCCGCTGCATATGACAAGTTCCGCACGGACGTAGTGAATTCGAAGCTTGGTCTCCTCGCACTGCTCAAGGACATCAAGCAGCGGGGCGAAAAAGTTTACGGCGTCGGTGCGCCGTCGCGCGCGAGCACGCTTGTTTCTTACACCGGCCTCACGCACGATATTCTCGATTGCGTGCTCGAGATCCAAGGGTCGTACAAAATCGGGAAGTACATGCCCGGCTCCCTGATTCCGGTCGTTGAGGAATCGGCTCTGTTTGATGATCAGCCTGAGTATGCCTTGCTTCTTTCCTGGCATATCGCAGACGAGCTGGCGCCGAAACTCCGCGAACGAGGCTTTAAAGGACGATTCATTGCGCCGCTTCCCGTCCCGAGGATTTTAGACGTCTGAAGCATGGGAGCGCGTGAAATGATCCGCTGGCTCGAGAAGCACTACGCGGCGATCACGGTAATACTGTCCCTGCTCGTCCTCGCATTGAACTACGATGCAACGGCAATGCAGGGGATAGTACCGTTCTACAAAGATTTCGCGCGCATCATCGCGGCCGGTTTCGATCCGACCGCCGGATCGATGAAGGCTCCGACCTTTCCCATCTGGGGATATGGCTGGATCTATCTGATTTTCCGGTTCAAGCTTGTCATTTTGCTCTTCCAGCAGGCACTGGCATTCGCAGCATTACGTTCGCTTGCGCGTGAAATCGAAAAGTGCAGTGAGATTCCACGCTCCGCTGTGACGTTTTTCAAGCTCCTGCTAATAGTTTCCATTCCGTTATTTGCGCTGCATTCTGTACTTTGGCCGTATAGCATAGCAGCCAGTCTGCTTGCGCTCTCCGCCGCCTTTATGATTCGCGCAAGTCGAGCAGCCAACGGGCACACCCTCCGCGACTGGGTAATCTCGGCTGCATTTTTTGGGTCAATGCTCAACTTCCGGTCGGATTTCATACTCTTTCCGCCAGTGATTCCAATCCTCGTGCTCATTGTCGGGATGGATCGTACTGCGTTGAAGCGCTCGGTTCTGTGGGTTGTCTGCGTTTACGCCATGCTGATCCCGTGGGCCGCGTACACCAGGCATGCGATTGGGCACGCGCTGCTTACTTCGACCAATTCCGGTCAGGTGCTCTTCGCCAGTCTCGGACAGCTGCCCGGGAACAAATGGGGAATTACCACCGACGACGGCGACCCGGTCATTCTCGCAACTGTCCGTGAGAAGCTAGGGGACTCAATAAACTCTCTTTCATACAGTGCGAGCCGGGTGCTTCGCGATGCTGCAATCGCGCGAGTAAGGGCGTCGCCAGGCGAATATGGCCGTAAAGTCGCGCACGGCGCATTCCTCACGTTTACTGGCGGCTTCTATCCAGGTTCGTTCTACGAGACCAAGTCCTGCCTTTCCGACTGCTATCCGGGCTACAAGGCCGCGCTCGCAAGACTGGGAGCCTCTGAACCGCCGTCCCCGGTAGCGCCGGGCTCACTCACTCGCGCGATCATCCAGGCAGGCGCTGTGATATATAGCCGAGTCCTGCTCATACTTTGTTTTCTCGCTGCGCCATTCGCAATCGTACTTGGGTGGAAAAGGCGTTCCTTTCTTCTGGCGATATCGTCGGCCGCAGTTGTCTATCAGGCAGCTATTACCACCTTTACTCACCATTTGCCTGGCTACACCTCGAACGTGTACCTCTTTCACCTGATCCTGCTCTCGGCCGCTTTGGGAGGCTTTGTCATTGCCCGAAGGGAGCCGACCGGGCATCTTTAAGGTCTACGCCCAGCACGCATAATGACACCCACGCTCCCACATCGAAACGTACCCTCAGTATCCCCGGCGCCTCTCACGCCGGAAGCGCTTGTGTACGCGGATGCGGAAAAGTCGGATGTGTCCATTATTTCGATCGCAATAATCCTGCTCCGTCATCGCTGGCTTATCATCTGCTCGGCGATCTTGTTCTTTACGGTTTTCGCATTTAGCAACTACACACCTGTAAAGACCTGGACTGCGACCACGACATTCATGCCGCGGCAGCGCAGTCAGGTGAGCGCCGGAACTGCGCTTCTTTCGCAGTTGGGCATTGGCGGTGGGGGCAGCAACAGCGCGCTCTATCTTGAGCTGCTGAAGTCGCGCGAAATTCTTGGGCCGGTTGTAGAATCGACCTTTACGATCAGGACCGAGACTGGCGTTCGTACCGGGCGGCTGATCGACATTTACAACATCAAGAATCCCAGTAAGCGGTGGGAGCGGGCCATTGCGATTTCCATCCTTAATTCCCAGGCAAAGGCTTCCCAAATGCCGACGGGAATGATGAAGCTGACAGTCATAACCGACAATCCAGAACTATCGTCTATGCTGGCGACGAAGATCATTGCGGAGCTGAATCGATACAATCTTCATACACGAAAAGACGAGGCGTCCGCCGAGCGTATCTTTATCGAGCAGCAGCTGACCGAAGCGAACGACAATCTCAGGCAGGCTGAAGATGCGCTTCAGATCTTCATGAGCAACAACCGTATGGTTCTCCCGTATACGGAAAAGTCGTTGCAGCTTGACCGCCTAAAACGTCAGGTGTTAATGCGTCAGGATTTGTATACTGCACTTGCAAAGCAGTACGACGCCGCGCGTACGGAAGAAATTCGCGACAACCCGGTCATTTCAGTGATTGAGCCCGCCGAGTCGCCGCTTACTCCGAATCCGCCGATCTGGCCTACGAAGGCAATCATGGGCGCAGTGCTTGGAGCTATGGTCGGGGTTTTTGCCGCATTCGTGCATGCGTACTTTGCACGACGCCGCGATGAAGAGACCGACGAGTACGAGCAGCTGGCTGATCTCAAGCGACGCACGGCAGACGATCTCAAGCACTTCTGGCGCCCGCTCGGCCGCATTCTGGCGACAGGCCGCACCTGATAATTATCCGGGTGAGTTTCTCCCCCGGATTACGCGCCGCGACAACACATACGAAAGCGGCACGGTAACAACCAGTGTAAGTAGTGGGGCAATTCGCGCGTCCACGCCGGCGTAGCGAACGAGTAAATGCAATGCCCCGAGTCCCACGAGATACTGAAGCACATAGACAAGCGGATACCGGGCAGCCGTTCGCTTTGATGGTGCTTCGCGGAACACGTAGTAGGTGTTGAGCAGGTAGCTGATCCCGATACCGGCGATGTAGGACGCTGTGTATGCCACTGCATAGGGAGTGGCCAGCATAATCAACCGGTAGATCAGATACGTGCTTCCGGTGTTGATGAGGCCCGCAACCAGGAAGCGGGGAACTTCTTCCAGAATATTTTCGGTCGTCACCTAGTTCGAGCGCGCGAAGGCCAGAACGTGCTCGATGATGTAGCTCACTTCGGAGTCGTTAAGGTGCGGCCCGATTGGGAGGCTTAGCACGCGCTTCGCCATATTCTCAGCCAGCGGGAAAGCCCCCGCCTTGTATCCGAATTCACGGTAGGCTTCCGAAAGATGTGGCGGGATCGGATAGTGAATCAGTGTGCCGATACCTTTTTCATTTAGGTATGTCTGCAGCGCATCACGATGCTCATGCTGGACGACATACAGGTGCCAGACATGCTCACCTGGCTTTCCCTCCTGGGGAGGAACGAGCCCGGCCACACCTGCGAATGCATCGGAGTACCGTTTTGCCACCGAGGCGCGGCGCGCATTCCAGTCAGCGAGGACGGGCAGCTTGGCCGAGAGAAATGCGCACTGGAGTGGATCGAGACGCGAATTGAATCCCTTCACTTCGTTGTGATATTTGACGCGCGATCCGTAGTTGCGAAGGAGTCTTACGCGGTCGGCAACTTCAGGATCAGAAGTCGTAACTGCTCCGCCATCTCCGAGTGCGCCGAGATTTTTGCCCGGATAAAAGCTCCACGCCGCTGAATGTCCCCAGGCTCCGGCAGACCTGCCGTTCTGTTTTGCGCCATGCGACTGGGCGCAGTCTTCAATAACAACAAGGTCGTGCTTCTCTGCGACCGCGCAAATTGAAGCCATGTCGGCAATGCGGCCGTATAGATGCACCGGCATTATCGCGCGAGTGCGCGGGGTAATGGCAGCTTGGATTGCGGCAGGGTCAAGATTGTACGAGGCCGGATCGGGCTCTACGGGTATCGGAATTCCACCGGCGTACGAGATGGCCAGCCATGTTGCGATATAGGTATTGGAAGGTACGATGACTTCGTCGCCCTTTCCGATTCCATGAGCAAGCAGAGCGAGATGAAGCGCATCGAGTCCGTTGCCGGCGCCAATGCAGTGCTGTGTGCCGCAGAAACGGGCGAACTGCGCTTCAAAGTTCTCTGTCTCTTCGCCGAGAATGAACCACCCAGCGTCGAGCACTCGAGAATACGCAGCATCGAGTTCACTGCGCAGCTCTACGTGCGGGGCTTTCAGGTCGAGAAAGGGAACTTTCAACTTCCGGTCTTCACCGCTTCAAGGAAAGTCTCGTACTCCCGGTAGTAACCCTTCTCGTTGTACTTCTCGGAGGCGAGTACGACGCAAATGGATCCGGTCGAAAAGTTTTCCAGCTCCCGCCAGATACACGGAGGCACATACAGTCCCATGTACGAACGATTGAGCTGGAATGTCTTTTTGACATTGCCATCGTCCACAATTACGTCAAAACTTCCGGCCATCGCGATAATGAACTGGTCAC
>JANLYJ010000210.1:0-3570 GCA_031365555.1 Gemmatimonadaceae bacterium
CTATGCCAGGAAAGGCCATGTCCCAATAGTCGTCCCATCGCTCGTGGCCAAACGCCCTACGAGCCGATACCGCGCTCCCGCCTATTTCGCCCCGGCCGCAGCGGCCGTTTCCGAACTTCGCGGCAGGCACACGGCAATCACCGTCTCCTCGGCGTTCGATCGCAGCTCCACCGTGCCGCCATGCGCACGGGTAATCTCGCGCACGATATACAATCCCAAGCCTAAGCCATCCCGACCGGAGCGGCCCTGCCCGCCTGCGCCGCGTTTCAGGGGATCAAAGAGGTAATCCGCGGTCACTGGATCGATCACCGGTCCGCGGTTTGCCACCGCGATCTGTACGATGTCATCGTCGCCGTGCACCGTCACGCGCACTGGCTCGTTCGGCGCTCCGTAGGCGATCGCGTTCGAAAGGAGGTTGCGCAGGACCTGTTGCAGCCGCTCGCCGTCCCATAGCCCGGTTACGTTTCCATCCAGCTTCAAGTCCAGGCGGGACTCCGGATGAACCGCGCGGTGCTGATCGATTTCATCGGTAAAAAGCTTCCGGAGATCGATCTCCTTGCGTGCGATATTGAGGCCCAGCCCTAGCTTCGTCCGGTTGAAGTCGACTAGGTCATCGAGCAGCGCCTTAATCGAAGCGCCGCTGCGGATCAGCATCATCGCCGCTTCCGAGACTTCCTCGCCGGCGTTCAGGGTCGAGAGACTGGACGCAGTCATGACAATCGCGTTCAGCGGATTGCGCATGTCGTGCCCGAGCATTCCGAGCAAGAGGTTGCGCGACCGATCAACCTGCGTGCTAAAGAACTTGATCGACTCCGCCAGCGATTGGTCGATCGCTTCATTGAACCGGATGACATCGGGAAATTCTTCCGGTCCGGTTGGCGCGTTGCGTTCCCAGAGCCTCAGGACGCTCGCGCGGAGGGCCCGGTATTCCGCGGCCAGCTGGTTGATATCCAGCCCACTTTGCGCACGCAAAACGGCGTGAGCTTGCGCGGCCGTTTCCGAGGCATTTTCCGCAATCGGCGCTCGGCCCATCGATTTCTGTTCCTGCTCGTCCGCGCTTTGCGGCGTCGCCAAGTCTGCTACGACCGCTTCAAGGATTTTCTGAGCATGGTCGCGCAACGTGGGCGGCGTCATTGGAGGCCCCGCCGGATGGAGCGTCTTCGCGAAGGCATCCCATTCCACCAGGATCGCTTCCATGTTTTGCTGGATGAACGGACCGAGTCTCACGCGGGCGAGGGTGTTCCGACGCCGCTCAATTGGTCAAGAATAGAACCGCCTTCTTCACACGAATTGCCTGCGCGAATAAGCGCTCGCTCGCCTTCCTAGAATTCGAATGACTGCGCATAAAAAGGCGCTTAATTCAACCGACCGTCTCACTGCCATCGGATGTCACAAGACCCACTCCCTCAAGATCTGACTGACGCGGAGTATCGGGCGCTTTGGGCGACTTCGACGGATGCAATCGTCATCCTCGACCGTGCGAGTAACATTCGGTTCGCGAATCCTGCGGTCACTAACATCTTCGGGTATGCGCCGGAAGAGATCGTCGGGCAAAACGTTGCGATGATCCAACCAGAGCGGTTGCGTGAAGGACACCGCCGCGGGATGGGTCGATTCCTGGCTTCAGGCACAAGGACGCTAAATTGGAAAGCGGTTGAGGCGATCGGGCTGCACCGGGACGGACACGAGTTCCCCATCGAGATCGCGTTCACCCACCTTTCGCCAGGGACTGGCAATGATCTCTTCGCTGCTTTTATTCGAGATACGACTGAGCGCCAGCAGATCGAACAGGCATTGCGCCGGAGCGAAGAGGATCTGCGTGCACTGGCTGACTCGATTCCTCAGCTCGCTTGGATGGCAAACCCGGACGGGCACATCTTCTGGTATAACCGCGGCTGGTACGAATACACCGGCACGACTCTGGCGGAGATGGAGGGCTGGGGCTGGGAGAAAGTGCACGATCCCGCGTTCCTCCCGCTTGTTGTGGAGCGCTGGACCGCGTCACTAAACAGCCGCCAGCGCTTCGAGATGGAGTTTCCGCTGCGCAGCGCAGCAGGCGATTTCCAATGGTTTCTCACCCGGGTGAATCCCGTGTTGGATGAACATGGCGCGGTTGTTCGTTGGTTCGGAACGAACACGAACGTGGATCGTGTGAAACGCGCAGAAGCGGACCGTGAACGCTTGCTGACGAGCGAAAAAGAAGCGCGCGAACGAGCCGAGCGTGAAACCCGGATGAAGGATGAGTTTCTTGCGACCGTGTCGCACGAACTGCGCACCCCGCTGAATGCCGTCCTCGGCTGGGCGACGATCCTGCGAGAGTCTCCGGCTCCCGAAGAAGTAGCCGAAGGAGTCGCGGTGATCGAACGCAATGCCCGCGCGCAGGCGGAGATCATCGAGGATTTGCTGGACATGAATCGCATCATCTCCGGCAAGGTGCGGCTCGACGTGCAAAGGGTGGATCTAGTGCAGATCATTGAAGCTGCGATCGAGTCAGTAAAACCGACCGCGGCCGCTCGCGAAACGCGACTAACTTCAGTCCTTGATCCTCACGTCGGGCAGGTGTCGGCCGATCCCGGACGATTGCAGCAAGTGATTTGGAATCTGCTCACGAACGCTCTGAAATTCACGCCAAAGGGTGGCCGCGTGCATGTGGCATTAGGGCGCGTGAATTCCCATCTCGAGATCAGTGTGAGTGATACTGGTGAAGGAATCAGCGCCGACTTTCTCCCGCACGTTTTCGACCGTTTCAGGCAGGCAGATGCATCAACCACGCGGCGACATCGCGGGCTGGGATTAGGTCTCGCGATCGTTAAGAATCTCGTCGAACTGCACGGCGGAAACGTCACCGCGGAAAGCGCGGGGTTAAATCAAGGTGCGACCTTCTACGTCTGCTTGCCCGCTACTGCTGCGACACTGCCTTCTGACATCGATCGCCTCCACCCGCGAAAAGCTTTACCCCGCGAGACGTCCGAAGAGCACCCTGACCTCACTGGTTTCGACATACTCGCAGTGGATGATGAACCCGACGCGCGGGAGTTGATCAATCGGATCCTGTCGCGCTGCGGTGCGACCGTGGAAACAGCGAGTTCGGGGGCTGAAGCTTTGCGCTTAATGACGAGGAAAAAGCCACACGTGCTCATCATGGACATCGGGATGCCCGACGAAGATGGCTACTCCGTGATCCAGAGAGTCCGGAAGCTCCCGCCCGCGCAAGGCGGCGACGTGCCGGCCATCGCGCTCACTGCCTTCGCTCGATCGGAGGACCGTCGCCGCGCAATTCTTGCTGGCTTCCAGATGCACATGTCGAAACCCGTCGAGCCGTCGGAATTAATCGCGATCGTGTCTAGCTTAGGCAACCACGCCCGTTCGTAAGCGAGCTGCAGAGCAGGCTTTCCAGCGCCCCTCGTTACACAACGGACTTAAGCTCTAACTGGCGTGGCGAAGTGTTAGAGGCTGTTCCGGTGTAATCATTACCCAAGCGGTGAGGCGAAGGTGAACCAGTATCAACCCGCGTACGTTTTCGACCGATAGCCTGAATCACCGCCCGCCCAATTGTGGAAGGTAGCTGCG
>JANLYJ010000217.1:0-1697 GCA_031365555.1 Gemmatimonadaceae bacterium
CCCAACTCGGCAAGCCGAGCGCCGACGCCGCGCGGATGGCGGTCAGACGCGCGATCGACCGCCTCGCCGATGCGATGCGACGAACGAAGTGACTAAGCGCATCGGTCGATCGGAGCGTAGCTTGTTCCGGTTCATTGCATGGCCAGAGGGAGTTTCCTGTGGCGCAGAAACGGCTCGACGTTCACGAAGACCGTGAATGTTGGAACTGGATGGCCGCCTGAAATCTCCTGGGCTTTGCCGCCAGTCGCCGCGAACGCGTGCGCGTCGAATCCTGACGGAAACCAATCGACGCCTGCACGCAGAGTTAGCAACGCTGCAAGCATTCGAAACCCGGACGCGTTGATCCATCGCGTAGGTCCATGTAGGTCAAACCGTTGCTGCAATATGAGGCCGTGCACGTTGTCGGCGAGGCCTGCAGAGCTGAACCAGTAGGAACCGACGCCCGCTCCAAGATCGACGACGTCCTTTCTTGGGTCCTTAAATAGACGGAAGGATATCGACCCCATGAGCGTCACGAGCCTGATCGTGTGGTCGTTCGCGTAGTCCGGAGTGCTGTTGGCCTGGCCCGACGTCAAGCCAGCCTCGAAAGCGAACCGACGTGTCTCTTGGGGCGAACAGAAGGACCACAACACTCCAACGGAGTTGATAGAGACGTTTGCGCGAAAAATGCGAGCCTCCAATGCTGCCGCTTGCGTTGCCACATTTGAGACTGGATTCGTCGGTAAGGCGGCGGACGTGGCCACGCGATCCGCGCCGTGCATCGGCTGAAGCTGGCTATCGAAGTAGGCGTAGTCATTGAGTTCGAGCGCTTTTATCAGTCTCCCAAAGTCCTCGACATCCGCTTCAGGTAGAACCGGAAATGACTTATTAAGGGCGACGAGTTCATCCTTGAAATCGCTCCAACTCCTCTGCGCCCGATTAAACTTTTCGATGCTCGGCGCTTCGAGAGTTATAAGATTGGCCTTCATCAATAGTTCATCAAGTCTCTCGAGTTTGTCGAATTTTGGTCCGAAACAGAGCAACCGAAGCTCGTACGACTGTGTCCAGAACGGTCCCGGACCGCTGAGGCGCTCCAGCCAGCCGAGCCAGGCGTGCGCCGGCGCGGGAGCAGCAAGCTGCACGGCCAGACAGATCAACATCGTCAGCCACCAGCGAGGATGAGTCCGCCATGCGCCGCGTCGGATTTTTTCCCGGGGGCTCATCGCCGTGCCCTGTCGCTCAAACACCATCGCGGACCTCACTGGTTGGCCGAAAACTGGGTGAACATGTTCTCCTGCGTGCCGAGGCGTTGAAGGTCCTTCGCGTTGCGGCTCACCACGCGGTTGCGCGGCAACTCCATGAGCGGACAGAACAGCAGGACGTCGTCGTCTCGCTCACCGAGGATGTAGCAACGCGCCCCCTGCCACAGCGCCACTTCGAAGCGGTCGTTCTGCCACAGCATCCGGTACGGAAAGTCGAGCAGCAGGATCGCGAGGACGAGGACGGCTCCGCCGCCTGCAAGCAAACCACGGTTCAGCGGCTCACGCCGTTGGGCCGCCAGTCGCAGGGGCAAGTACCAGACCATCAGACAGATGATCGTGACCCACGTAAACGTGCCGCTGTACGTTTCATGAAGCGGTTCGAATTTCGGTGCGAGGAGCGTCAGTTGCGATGCAGGCACCGTGGACACATTCGGATCGATCATCAGCGCGCCGAAC
>JANLYJ010000260.1:0-4778 GCA_031365555.1 Gemmatimonadaceae bacterium
GTGACAATGCTTCCCGGAATTGCGGACCTGCGCGGCAACGTCCGGAACAAAGGTGCGCAGACGGTTTTCTCTACCGGCAGTTCGGTCCATACCGGATCGATTTCCGGGAATATCTGGAACTGGCTCGCCGGGAGTGCCGCAGCGCAGGCATATGTGGAAGCGATTTCCCTTCCCGACAGCGTCAAGTATGTCGCGGTCGCAGATTCGACTGGAACATTCCGGGTGAACTACCTTCCGCCCGGACGATTTCTCGTTCGCGGAGTGATCGATGAAAACAAGAACCGGGGCATAGACGCGCGCGAAGCTTGGGACTCCACCTCGGTGTCGGTCGCCGACTCCATAACGGTTGCTCTGTTCGCAGTCGCGCGTGACAGCATTGCTCCAACCATTGGAACGGTGACACTGGACGATTCGGTGACGCTGCGCGTGACCTTTGAGCGCCCACTCGATCCCGCTTCACTGCCGGCTGTCACTGAGATTGCAGTGCAGTCTGCTGACTCTGTAAAGGTCGCACTCACGAGCGCCTCGTTGCCGGCGGGAGACACAACAACTGTCGCAAGAAAAATTCCCCGCCCCCCACCGCCGCAGATAATTCTTGTGAAAGTAGCGGCGCCGCTCAAACCCAACACAGACTACCGGATCTCCATTTCGCGGGTGACGGGAATTGCAAAGATCAGCGCGCCTGCCGTGCGCACATTCAAGACTCCTCCTGCCAGTCCACCGCCGGCAGCAAAAGCTCCGGGGATAAAATGAGCGATGTGCGTCGGCGGTTACCGAGCGTAGGCAAGCTGCTCGAGACTAGCGACGTACAGTCACTGCTGCAGGACTATCCGCGCGCGGTTGTAACCGGTTCACTTCGCGCAATTCTTGACCGCGCACGCGCTGCTAATTCCGCGCTCACTCCTGCCGCCATCGTAAGCGAGCTGAAAGGACGCGTAGCCGCGGCGGCACGACCTTCCCTCGAGCGTGTGATAAACGCGACGGGCGTGGTGCTCCACACGAATCTTGGGCGCGCACCGCTCGCTGATGCCGCAATTGCGGCAATTGCAGAAACATCATCGGGGTACAACAATCTCGAATACGATCTTGAAGCAGGCTCGCGCGGCTCGCGCTATTCACACTGTGTTAGCCTGCTCAAAGAGCTTACAGGTGCAGAAGACGCAATTGTCGTGAACAATTGTGCGTCTGCGCTCGTGCTCTCACTCAACTCGCTGGCTTTGGGAAAAGACGCGGTCGTGTCCCGGGGCGAGCTGGTAGAGATCGGCGGAAGCTTCAGAATACCGGACATCATGCGAGCAAGCGGCGCCAACCTGGTTGAAGTCGGAACGACCAATCGCACGCACGTAGACGACTACATCCGTGCTGCGGGGCCGACTACAGGCACGTTCGTGAAAGTGCATCGTTCGAATTTCACAGTGAACGGATTCGTAGCTGAAGTCGGGATCGATCGTCTTGCCCCAGTCGCCAGTGAGCGCGGAATCCCCGTCATTCACGACCTGGGCAGCGGATTGCTCATTTCCCTTCAGAACCTTGGACTGACCGGGGAACCACTGGCTTCCGACGCGGTGAGGGCTGGCGCGACACTGGTGCTCATGAGTGGCGATAAACTTCTGGGCGGACCACAGGCCGGGATCATCGTCGGAAAAGCATCAGCGATTGCGCTCCTCAAGACGAACCCTCTCGCGCGCGCGCTGCGGGTGGACAAGCTCACCATCGCCGCGCTTTCTGCAACATTGCAATTGTACCGGGAGCCGGCGCGCGCAGTTCGTGAAATACCAATTCTCGCAATGCTCGCGCAGAACGTCGCTCAGCTGCGGGAGCGTGCTGAAGTCATCGCCGGTGAGGTGTCGGCGAAAGGTGTAGCATGCCGAATTGTCTCGAGCACCGGAACGGTTGGCGCTGGCGCATTTCCTGAAGCGACACTGGATTCATGCGCGCTCGCGCTTGCTGGCAACCCTGAAGATCTCGAGCTCAAGCTTCGCCGCAGTGAAATTCCAGTGGTCGGCCGAATTCACAATGGTGATTTCCTGCTCGACATGCGCAGCGTAATGTCGTCCGAAGACACTCTGCTCGCGGACATGATTGTCCACGCTGTCGCATGAAACTGCCGAGCGTCGTATTCATGGATCGTGATGGCACTCTGATTCACGACGCTCACTACATCTCTGACCCGGCCCTTGTCCGGCTGCTTCCCGGAGCAGCAGAGGCGGTCGCAAGACTGAACTCTGACAACATCCCCGTTATCGTGGTAAGCAATCAGTCGGGAATTGCCCGCGGTTATTTCACGATGGACGATTACGAGAAGGTGCGTGCTCGCTTCGAGGAAATGCTCTCTGCGGCAGGCGGAAGAATCGACGCATCCTACATTTGCCCGCACTCGGCTGAAGATCACTGCATTTGCCGCAAACCGCGGCGCGAGCTTTTCGAGAAAGCGATACGCGACCACGATTTCGACAGGTCCAGGCTCATCTTTATCGGCGACCGCTGGCGTGACGTTGAGCCCTTTCTCTTTTACGAGGGGGCGCGTGGAGCAATGGTTCCGAGTGAAATGACACCGACTGAAGAGCGTGAGCGCGCAGACCGTTTGCGCATCACTTACCCCGACCTCGCCTCAGCACTGGACGCAGTTCTGAGCTGACTGTTACGCACGAAGTTCGCGCGTCTTCTTACCAACTCAATCCGGCGGCGGTAAAATCGGGAAATGCTCTCCCGCATTGCAGTGCTCGCTTCCGGTGGAGGATCAAACCTCCAGGCGATACTCGACTATTTCCAGGCAAAAGGTGAAGCACGCCCTGCCGATGTTGCGGTCGTAATCTCGGATCGGCCTTCCGCACTTGCGCTCGAACGCGCCCGCAAGAATGACATAGACGCGCTCGTTATTTCGCACAGCGATCATGCATCACTCGAACATGCCCTCGTATCCCGCGACATAGATCTCGTAGTTCTGGCCGGATACCTGCGCCTGCTTCCCCGAGCGATTATCGCCCGCTTTCGCCACCGGATTGTGAACATCCACCCCGGTCCGCTTCCCCGATTCGGCGGTGCCGGGATGTATGGCGAGAGGGTTCACGCAGCCGTCATCGCATCGGGCGTGCATGAGACTGCTGTCACGGTTCACATGGTGGACGAGGAATACGACAGTGGAGCGGTTCTGGCTCAATGGCCGGTACCGGTGCTTCCAGGAGATACACCCGATTCACTATCAAAGCGCGTGCTCGATGTCGAACATGTTTTATATCCCCGGGTGATCGAGCTGGTGCTCGACCTCCTTGCGCACAACACGATTCCCGCACACTGAATGCCAGTCGCACTCATATCTGTTTCTGACAAAACCGGCGTTGTCCCTTTTGCAAAAGCATTGGCAGACAAGGGATGGACGATTCTTTCTACAGGCGGAACGGCGAAGGCACTCCGTGCCGGGGCGATACCGACGACAGACGTTGCCGAAGTCACGGGCATGCCGGAAATGCTCGACGGCCGCATCAAAACCTTGCACCCCGGCGTGCATGGAGGACTGCTCGCGCGGAGGGATGTGCCTGAGCACATGGACGCACTGCGCCAGCACAAAATCGGGGCTATCGACCTCGTTGCGGTCAACCTATACCCTTTCACCGCTACAGCTTCGCGTGCGTCCTCGACACCGGAAGAAATCATCGAGCAGATCGACATTGGCGGGCCCGCAATGCTGCGGTCGGCCGCCAAGAATTTTGAATCGGTGACTGTGATCGTTGACCCGTCAGACTATCCGCGTGTCCTGGCCGGTCTCGACGCAAATGACGACGACCTCGACCTTCGTCAGCTGCTCGCAGAAAAAGTTTTCAGTCACACGGCTGCGTACGATTCAGCGATTGCTCTCTGGTTCTCAACGCAGCGCAAGGAAGATTTCCCCGACAGGATTTCCCTGCCGCTCACGAGACACCAGACACTCCGCTACGGCGAGAATCCCGGACAGCGTGCGGCCTTTTATCTCGAGGATCCAATTAGTGGCCTCGCAAACCTCACGCAGCGAGGGGGAAAAGAGCTTTCCTTCAACAACTTGCTCGATCTCGAAGGCGCCCTGCTGGCGACTGATCCGTTCGAGGATGAAACCTGCTGCGCGATTGTAAAACACACGACGCCCTGCGGTCTTGCAACGGGCGTTTCGGCAGCCGATGCCTTTCGAAAAGCTCTGGCCTGTGATCCCGTTTCTGCTTTCGGTTCCGTGATTTCGTTCACGGTTCCGGTTGACGGTGCTGCCGCAAGCGCGGTCGCGAGTCTGTTCGTTGAATGCGTGGTAGCACCTTCATTTTCGGCGGAAGCAATTGACCTGCTCGGCCAGAAGAAGAACCTGCGTGTGCTCGAGGGAGACGCACGGTGGCGAAAGGAAGCACTGGACTATAAGCGGGTGCGCGGCGGGCTCCTGGTTCAGGAGCGGTCAGCGAATCGCGGCGCGGGATGGACCGTGGTCACCAACAGACAACCCACTGAAGAGGAAACAGCCGCGCTCAACTTTGCGTGCAGGGCAGTCGGCAGCATCAAGTCGAATGCGATTGTGCTCGTACGCGATGGCGCCACGATTGGGATCGGCGCCGGTCAGATGTCGCGAGTCGATGCAGCATTCCTGGCGGTTCACAAAGCGAGGCAGGCCGGACACGCAACCGAGGGATCGATACTCGGCTCGGACGCCTTTTTCCCATTCAGGGATGGAGTGGAACAGGCTGCTGAAGCTGGTGTGACCGCTATCGTGCAGCCGGGAGGCTCAGTGCGGGATCAGGAGGTTATCGAAGCTGCCAACGAGC
>JANLYJ010000261.1:0-10203 GCA_031365555.1 Gemmatimonadaceae bacterium
CCGCGTTGTTCGATCCTGCAAAGTTTGCGACGGTAAAAATCAGCCAATAGAAACCGGACTTGGCTGGTAGCTCGCGGCTTCTGCTTGAAGCTTGTAGCAGTATGTTGTCCTTGCCTGTCTACTTGTATCCCTGCGCCTGCATAGCGAACAGCTCTTCGTAAAGCCCTTTCCGCGCTATAAGCTGGTCATGCGATCCATCCTCTACCACCGTGCCATTCTGAAGCACGATAATCCGATCAGCCATTCGCACAGTCGAAAATCTGTGTGATATCAAAATCGCCATTCGCCCGGCGACCAGTTCCGAAAAACGCAGAAAAACCTCGAACTCAGCTCGCGCATCCAGCGCTGCAGTCGGCTCGTCAAGAATCAAAAGCTGCGCATCCCGAATGTACGCGCGTGCCAGCGCAATCTTCTGCCACTCACCGCCCGAAAGATCAACGCCCTCTTCGAACCTGCGCCCGAGCATCTGCTTGTACCCGGTGGCGAATCGCGGAAGCAGCGATGCCGCGAGTGAGTTCTCTGCGGCGTTGGTGATACTGAGCGGAGTGTCAGCGCTCTCCAGGTCGCCGCGCACCTTGTCGATTTCCCCGACGCCGATGTTCTCGTCGAAGCGCATGTCGTAGCGAACGAAATCCTGGAAGATCACGCCAATTGCCTGGCGCAGGGATTTCAGGTCGTAGTCGCGAAGATCCAGGCCGTCGAGAGTGATGACACCCTCTGTGGGTTCATAGAGCCGCGCGAGCAACTTGGTGATAGTCGTCTTTCCTGCGCCATTCTCACCGACAAGTGCGATCCGTTCACCGGGCCGAAGCTCGAAGCTCACGTGCCGAATGGCCCATCGCTCGCTGCCGGGATAGCGGAAGCCAACATCCTCGAACACGAACCCCGTCCGAACTTTCTTCGGTACGGGCACCGCATCGGGTTTCGATGTGATAGTCGGCTTCATGTCGAAGAACACAAACAGGTCGCGCAGATACATCGCCTGCTCGAACACGCCACCCGCAGCAAGCAGGATCCCCTGGATCATTTCACGGCCGCGCCCGAACGATGCAGCGAGGAAAGTGAGCATTCCAATCGTGATTTCTCCGCGAACCGCGGTGATCAGGATTACCGCGTAAGCCGTGTAGTAGCCCGCGGTACCGAACAACGAGAGCAGAGTTCCGACAATTCCGCGCTTGATGGAGAGCTTCTTGTTCTCCTCATAGAACTTTGTTGACAGAACGCGGTAACGCTCGGTCAGCCAGTCGTTGAGGCCGAACATCTGGACTTCTTTTGCAGTCTTGTCGCTCGCTCCAACGAATCGGAGATAGTCCAGCTGCCGGCGTTCTGGCGTCCATCGAAAGAGAAGCGAGTAGCCCATCGATGCAAAATGTGTTTCGCCCAGAAAACTTGGAACGACTGCAACCACAAGGAGGAGAACCAGCCACGGGTTGTATCCGATCAGCGCACCGCCAAGCGTGAGCAGCGTCAGCATCATCTGACCGATGGTCAGAAGCTGCATCAGCAATCCAATGCGCCCTACAGTCTGCCGGCGCGCACGCTCCAGGTGATCGTTGAAGTCCGGGTCCTCGAACTGTGCCAGGTCGAGCTTGGCGGAGTGTTCCATGAGCTGCACGCTCATGTCATTCGAGAAGAGATCACTCAGGAGACTTTCGATGAGCGTCGAAGCTCGCGCCAGAACTTCACCCGCGACGACTATTCCGACTTCGACGGCAACGTACCGCCAGAGCTGCCGGTAGTCCGCCGTTCCGCGGTTGGCCGCAATGACCGTGTCGATAATGAGCTTGCCCACCCAGAAGGTCGCGATGGGAACAAAGCCGCGAGCGATTCGAAGAAAGAGCATCGACGCGGCATAACCGCGGTGCGTTCGCCAAACCTGTTTTGCGAGCGGGGGAACATATCGAAGCGCTTCCAGCCGTTCACGCCAGCTTTTCGCTTCCGCATCGCCGGGACGCCTGCGCTGCATCGGAATCATCGCCATGGGCGATGTCATTTCTTTTCTACTGGAAGCCCTGCCTTGGCCCAGGCACCGAAACCATCAGTGACATTCGTGACGTTCTTGAAACCGTGAGCGGCGAGCATACTCGCCGCAATTGCAGAACGGGTCCCGCCTGCGCAGTGAATGGCGACTGGCACATTGGGGTCGAGCTGCTGCATCGTCGAAGCTAGCGACTGCAGCGCAAGCGGCTTAGATCCGGCGATGTGTCCTTCGTTGTGCTCCGCTGAAGTTCTTACATCGACAATCTGAATGGCCTTTGCTCCGCTCAATTCCTGAACAGTCATCTGGGGCATCGACGACAGTTGCTCCCCGGATCCAAGCATACGATCGAGTGCGCCCGCACTAGCGAATCCCTTCACACCGTCGAGGCCAATCAGCTCGAGCGCGCCACGCGCTTCCGCGAGCTTGACCTCTTCAGGCGAGTCAACGATCAGATAGATGTCGCGTTCATAGGGGATGACAGACCCCGCCCAGTTAACGAATGATTTGTTGAGCGGAATGTTTATCGATCCAGGGAGGAACCCTTGGGCAAACGCGTCGGTGCTGCGCGTATCAACCACAACCTCTCCCGCTGCGGCCAGCTCCCGCACCTTCGAGTCAGACAACTCGGGCAAGAGCGCACTCGGGTGACGCCTCGGCGTACCATCCCGGTTCATTCGCTTCATCTGCGCGAAATACAACGGCGGGTCGGGCTGCCCCTGAAGAACTACATCCACGAAGTCATCTACATGCGTTGTATTGAATGCCCAGTTGGCGATCTTTTCGTAGCCAAGCGTGGACTGGGGCATTGCACCAAGAGCTTTTCCGCACGCCGAGCCTGCTCCATGTCCCGGCCATAGCTGCAAGTAGTCGGGCAGTTTCGCGAACTGATGAATCGATTCATACAGTGTCGCGGCGGCATCGCGCATCGTGCCTGCTATGCCGGCCGCTTTCTCGAGTAGGTCAGGGCGGCCAACATCACCAGCAAAAATGAAGTCGCCAGTGAATACCCCGAGAACCTCCTCGGAAACAGTCGTATCCGTTACAAGAAAAACAATGTGCTCCGGAGTGTGTCCCGGTGTGTGCATTACCTGGAGCCGAAGCGTGCCGACGTTTATCACGTCGCCATCGTGGACGGTGCGTACCTTGAGATCCAGGCGAGGCGCGTAGCTCCAGTCCTTTCCGCCCATACCTGAAAGGCAAAGCTGCGCGTTCTGGTTTTCAGCGAGGTCCGCTGCGCCGGAAAGGAAATCAGCGTGGATATGTGTCTCGGTAACAGTCGTTATCCGCAGACTGGATTGCTGGGCAGCGTCCGTGTAAGTACGGATGTCGCGATTGGGATCGATGACGATTGCTTCGCGCGTGTGTTCACAGCCTACAAGGAAGCTGGCCTGTGCGAGGAATTCGTCGTAAAAGCGTTTGAGGATCAAGCTAGTATTATAGCATGGCCACAGTGACCGCGGTCGGACTTTCCAGCGACGAAATCAGGCGTTACAGCCGGCATCTTCTGCTGCAGAATGTGGGCGAAGAGGGCCAGGTTCGCCTCAAGAATGCGCGGGTCCTTTTGGTCGGTGCCGGCGGCCTCGGCTCGCCTGCCGCGATGTACCTCGCAGCCGCAGGCGTAGGAACGCTGGGCATAGTGGACGCTGACCGTGTAGACGAAACGAATCTGCAGCGGCAGATACTGCACGGCTCGTCTGATGTCGATCGTCCTAAGACCGAATCCGCACGCGACACGCTTGGAGAAATTAATCCGCTGGTCGCTGTACGGCTTTATTCCGAGCGGCTCACTTCGCAGAACGCGCTGGCGATCGCGACGGACTACGACCTTCTGCTTGACGGCAGCGACAACTTTCCAACGCGATACCTGATCAACGACACAGGAGTAATTCTCGGGAAGCCTGTGATTTACGGAAGCATCTTCCGGTTTGAAGGTCAGGTGTCGGTCTTCGCGACGGCAGATGGCCCGTGTTACAGATGTCTTTTTCGCGACCCACCGCCTCCGGGCCTGATTCCAAGTTGTGCAGAGGCAGGCGTGTTCGGCGTTCTTCCTGGAATTGTCGGGACCATCCAGGCAACGGAAGCAATCAAGATGATCCTTGGCATTGGTGAGACTCTCGCAGGCCGGCTGCTGCTTATCGATGCGCTTACAATGCACTTTCGAACTATGCAGATCGCGCGTGACCCGGCCTGTCCTGCGTGCGGAACACGCGAACTCAAACGACTTATTGACTATGAACAGTTTTGTGGAATGACGGCATCGGATGAGGGCAAGCCTTCGGAAATCGGCTCCATATCAGCGCGCGACCTCGCGAAGCGAATTGCCGCTGGAGATCCGCTCAGCATTGTCGACGTTCGCGAGCCCTTTGAGTGGCAGATCGCCAAAATTCCGGGCGCACGGCTCATTCCGATGCGTGACATTATGTCTCACGCTGACGAGCTTCGTGGTGCGCAGGAGACAATCCTGTATTGTCATGGAGGAGTTCGCAGTCTCCGGGTTGCACGTGATCTTGCGGCCGTGGGCCTCAGGGGATTAGTGAATCTCGAAGGCGGCATCGACGCGTGGAGCAGGGACGTAGACCCAACTGTGCCGAGGTACTAGTGGAAATAGAAAACCCAATCGAGCGGTTTGGGCGAATTTTTGATGAAGCGCTTGCTCTGGACAGGAAGCTCTCACCGGAGCCGACCGCCATGACGGTCGCATCGATCGGTGCAGATGGACAACCGTCCATTCGCGTCGTGCTGCTCAAGGGCTACGATGCAGGCGGGTTTGTTTTCTACACTAACTACAACGGGCAAAAGGGAACCGAGCTCCGCGCAAACCCGCGCACCGCGCTCTGTTTCCACTGGCCTCATCTGGAGGTTCAGGTCCGAATCGAAGGAGAGGCGGAACAGGTGAGCGGCGCCGAGGCTGACGAATACTTCGCTTCGCGCGCCCGCCAGAGCCAGCTCGGCGCATGGGCTTCGAAGCAGAGCCGCCCCATTGAGCATGACGGTGACCTCGAGAAGCGTCTTGCAGAGTACGAACGGAAGTTCGAAGGAGCTGAAGTTCCGCGGCCTCCGTACTGGTCAGGTTTTCGCGTTGTTCCGCGTAAAATTGAATTCTGGCACAACCGCGCGAGCCGACTCCACCTGAGGCATCTTTATACAAAGGAAGGCCACGGGTGGAAAATGGAGACGCTGTACCCTTAAACTGTATTTAATGACAGCAACGCGAACACCGCCTCAAGCCGATGCGGCCGAATCTGAAGCATGGACGATCGAATCAGCGCGCACTCTTTATAACATCGAAGGGTGGGGCATTGGTTTTTTCGATATCAATGAGAAGGGACATGTAGTCGTTCGGCCTGACTCCAAGGACAATGAGCGTGAGCTCGATCTTTTCGAGCTGGCGAACGATCTGGAAGCGCAGGGCGTTGGGTTGCCGCTGCTGCTCCGATTCTCGGACATTCTGCGCTCGCGCATTGAAGCTCTGAACGAAAAGTTCGCGCGTGCCCGTGAGGAGTACGCGTACGATGGCGGGTACACGACTGTTTTTCCGATCAAGGTGAATCAGCAGCGTCACGTGATCGAAGAGATTGTTGAATTCGGAAAGTCGACTGGCGTAGGTCTCGAATGCGGCAGCAAGCCGGAGCTGCAGGCGATTCTCGGTCTTGCCGAGAATACCGATCACATAATCGTCTGCAACGGATACAAGGACGAAGAGTTCATGCGCCTCGCGCTGATGGGGCAAAAGCTCGGGCACCAGGTGTTCATTGTTCTGGAGCAGCTGAGCGAGGTGGACGTGCTGCTGCAGGTCGCCGAGGAGCTGGATGTTGTCCCGACTGCAGGTGTCCGCATAAAGCTGTATTCAGAAGGATCGGGGCGCTGGGCGAAGAGCGGCGGAGAGAAGTCGAAATTCGGTCTCGGAACCGCGCAGCTCGTGAAGCTCGTCGAAAAACTCCGCACTGCCGGCAAGCTCGATATTCTCAAGCTGATTCATTTCCATCTTGGATCCCAGATCACGGACATCCGCTACATCAAGGCCGGGCTCCAGGAGATTTCGCGGTATTACGCGGAGCTGCGTGCGATGGGTGTAGATGTGACGCACGTTGATGTTGGCGGCGGGTTGGGCGTGGACTACGACGGAAGCAATTCAACGTCACAGGCGTCGGTGAACTACTCCCTCCAGGAGTATGCAAACGACGTCGTGTACACACTTGCAGAGTCCTGCCGTTCGCAGGAGCTGCCGATGCCGCACATCATAAGTGAGTCGGGTCGCGCACTGACAGCGCACCATGCTCTTTTGCTGCTGAGCGTTATAGACGTTGAATCGCAGGCCGACCACACTGTTCCCGATCTTACCGAAGACGACAACGCATTTCTCCATGAAATGCTTGCAGACTACAATGCTGTATCAACCAGGCGTGTTCGCGAGGTTTTCCACGACGCGACTTTCGCCAAGGAGCGCGCGCAGGAGCTGTTCAACAGCGGCGTGCTCTCACTGCGCGAGCGTGCGCTTGCAGAACAGATCTATATCACCACGATCACCCGTGTCGCGCGAATTGCCCAGCGCGACCGCGAAGAATACAGCGACATCATCGAGGATCTCGACGCAACTCTGGTGGACCGGTACTTCTGTAACTTCTCGCTCTTTCAGTCGTTACCGGATAGCTGGGCGATCGACCAGATATTCCCGATCATGCCGATTCATCGTCTCGACGAGGAACCCACGCGTCGTGGCACGATCCAGGACGTCACCTGCGATTCTGACGGAAAGATCGAGCGGTTTATTGGAGATCGTGTACCGAACCCCGCTCTCGAGCTGCATCGGTTTGCAGATGATGGCGAGCCGTACATTCTCGGAATCTTTTTGACCGGCGCGTACCAGGAGATTCTCGGCGACCTGCACAATCTCTTCGGCGATACCAATGCAGTGCACATCCGGTTGTCGGAGAACGGCTACGCCGTGACTGACCTTGTGCATGGCGACACGGTGACCGAGGTGCTTGCCTACGTCCAGTTCCGTGCACCTGATCTTCTCGCGACCTTCCGCCGCAAAGTCTCCAACGCCTCCAACATCTCGCGCCAGGAAGCGAATGCTTTCATCGCTGATTATGTAGCTGGGCTCGAGGGCTACACTTATCTCGAAGGTGAAGCGGCTCGTTAGTTACACGGGGGCGCGGAGGTTTCGCGGAGAGCGCGGTTAATTGAAAAGGGGAACTGCGGTTTGCAGTTCCCCTTTGTCTTGCCGTTCCGCGGACCCGCGTAAAACCCCGCGCCCCCCGCGTAGCTACTTGCCGAAGCGTTTTGAAACCGCATCCCAGTTCACAACATTCCACCAGGCCGCGATGTAGTCGGGGCGTTTGTTCTGGTAGTTGAGATAGTACGCGTGCTCCCAGACGTCGAGACCGAGGATCGCGGTCTTTCCTTCCATCAGAGGATTGTCCTGGTTCGGCGTAGTTGTGATTGAAAGCTTGCCATCCTCGTTAACGAGCCAAACCCAGCCTGATCCGAAACGTCCGGTTCCGGCCGCAGCCCACTGCTCCTTGAACTTGTCGAAGCCGCCGAATGTCGTGTTGATCGCTTCGCCCACGGCCCCGGTTGGTGCGCCGCCGGCATTGGGGCCCATGATCGACCAGAACATCGAGTGATTCCAGTGTCCGCCGCCATTGTTGCGGACAGCCGTACGAACTGACTCAGGAACCGAATTGATGCCGCGCATCAATTCATCTAGAGATTTTGCGCCGAGCTCTGGGGCCTTCTCGATCGCGGCATTGAGGTTGTTTACGTAAGCCTGGTGATGCTTGCCGTGATGGATTTCCATCGTGCGGGCATCGATATGCGGCTCGAGTGCGCCGAAGTCGTATGGGAGTGCTGGAAGCGTGAACGCCATTTTATCTCCTTGGTGTCGCGATTAGTGCGCTTGACTGTCTGTCGCTGGCTGTTTGTTGCGATTTCGCAAATAGCTGATGATGCCGGGGAGTATCGAGACAAAGATAACGATCAGAATCACGATCTCGATGTGATCGACGACCCCCGGAACGTACGTCGCAAGAAAGTATCCCGTGAGAAGCATTCCCCAGACCCAGAGCACCGAGCCGACGACGTTGTAGACAAGGAAGCTCCGGAACTTCATTCCGGCCACGCCCGCAATAAGCGGCGCGAATGTGCGGATGATCGGCATGAACTGCGCGAGGATGATCGTCTTGCCACCATGACGCTCGTAGAAATCATGCGAACGAATCAGGTGCTTCTTGTTGAAGAGGAGGGAATCATCCTTGCGAAAGATTCGCGGGCCGGTTGTCTTTCCGATCATGTAACCGGTGCTGTTGCCTACAACCGCTGCCGCATTGAGCAGCAAGCCGAGTTTCCAGACGTTGAGATACCCCTGCGCGGCGAACAGTCCGGCGGTTACGAGCAGGGAGTCACCAGGAAGAAAAAATCCTGCCAAAAGTCCGGTCTCGGCGAACACAATTGCAGTGAGGCCAAAGTATCCGGCCCATTTTATGAGTGCAGGTAGGTCGTATATCCGATGAAACAGATCCAGGAGATCTTGCATTAATGAAGTCTGAAGAAAGGCAACACGGTGAAGACGCAAGTTCACCGTTGGAGAAGCTCTGGTCAACGGCGCACGACATCGCGATGGCTTTTCCGCAGCACGGGCACAGCCGCTGGGACCGTCGAGGTGTTTCGCAAAGAGGTGAGCGAATCTTCAACGTACTTTCCGGCGTTATGCTGGTGCTTTTCGCCATCGGCTGGACCTGGTCCATTGGAAACGCGCGCACATCCGAAACCATTCCCGGGACTGCCTCACGGCTCTCGGCGGCTCTCACAGAGGGGGACGCGCCTTCGCTCGCATATCTCACCAACACGATGCTGGAAAGCGTGGTGCCCAAAGGCGAAAGCGGAAAACTGCGAGCCCGTCTCGCTGCACCCGGCTCTGCTGTAGCGGTGGACACGCTTCCCGAGGGCGCTGTGGCGACGTTCTCATCGGGAAACAAAGCTGATACAACGCGCGTGCTTCGCGCGCCGCAGCAGGTCGGCGTTTGGAGGATGGCGATCACCATGGGCAACGCAGTGAGGTCGATCTCGGACTTTACGATCATCACTCAGCGCCCCGCATCAGAAAACCGCGCAGGCAGGATCGGGTTGTATTTCATTGGGAACTGGCCCAACCGCGGCAAGACGCCAAGGGCTGATTACACACCGCCGAGCGGGTTCATCGAGGTTACGCCTGAAAATCAAAACACGGCGCTGTCTGAACATTTCAGGATGCGCGACTTCCTTCCCCACGATCAGGCCAATGTCTGGCCAAAGTACCTCGTCATCAGTCTCAAACTCATAGACAAGCTGGAGCTGGTGCTCGACGACCTGCAGAAACATGGAATCAACCCCAGAGGGGTCCGGGTAATGAGTGGCTTCAGGACCCCGCAGTACAATGCAGGAGGGGGAGAAACGAGCGGCCGGGCCGGCTTAAGCCGTCATATGTACGGGGACGCGTCCGATATTTTCATCGATAATGACGGAAATGGGGCTATGGACGACCTGAATAAGGACGGCCGGGTGGACATTGGAGACGCCAGATTTATACTCGCAGCGGTAAATCGCGTCGAAGCGGCACATCCTTCGCTGATAGGAGGGTGTGGCGTGTACGTCGCCACACCGGCCCACGGGCCGTTTACACACATCGATACGCGCGGATATCCCGCGCGTTGGTAATGAAAAGGGAGAAAGACAATGGCAAGCGGAACGGTTGATTCACCAATGACAGACGAGCATAGAAACGCGGCGCGGGGCGGCAAAACCGATCCGTCGATGCCTGTTCGTCACGAGGATCTCGAGCCGTATACCGGACTGGGATACCTGTCGAAGCTGTTCAAGGTGATGGCAATCATCCTCCTTCTGCTGCTCGTGTCGGAGATTGTCACCGGTTTCATGGCGCAGGGAACTGATGCCATACCGACCCTGCTCGGCGAGATCAGCCGACTGGTGGTGCTTTCCGGGCTGCTCTGGGGAAGCGGTGACCTCGCACTTCTCCTTATCGATGTGGGGCACGACGTTCGTGCCACGAGAATCCTGCTGGGACGGCAGGCCGTGCATCAGATAACCACTGTGAGTGGCGATCGGGTGCAGACTGAGCGCGGACCCCGGTAGAGTCTCCAATGCTTGAAGCAAACGGGCCGGCCTCCGATGATTCGGCGACCGGCCCGTTTCCCGTTTATACGATCGGACATTCGACGCGC
>JANLYJ010000268.1:0-4290 GCA_031365555.1 Gemmatimonadaceae bacterium
GCGGTCTTGGACGCGACGAATCGGTGGTTGGAGGCGACCCCAAGGTAGCTCAGGGCAGTCTCGGCGAGTGCACCGGCGGCGTTGCGTGTGGTGGTGACGAAGTCACCGCGGGCGGCGGGGAAGAGGGCTGTCGGACACTGGCACGAAAGACGCGTGTGCGAAGTGCAAGGCAGAATAAGTAATCCCCCCGACCTCGGCAGAGCGGAGAAGAGCGGGTACGGCCAGTAGTACGAGCGGAGCCCACTGAGAGAGGCAGTCCGACGCGAGAGCGGAGGGCTGACGACTTGAGGGAGGTGACGCAAGATGGGTTTCTGGGCCGCATTCGCAGCATTGATTGCAGCAGCATTTACCGGTGGTCAGACGTGGCAGTGAGCAACTAGTCAAGACGACCGAGGCGGGGGGATCTGCTTGAGAAAGGCAACAGGAAGAGTCGTCGCAGTTACGGCGATCCTTGGCGCATCGAGTCTTGCCACGCTCTACGCCATCGACCCGAGCGTTGATCCAAAAGAACTGAACGCCGCGATCGCATTCGCGGTGTTTTCTGTCTTTGGAGCGCTTATGCCGTATTCGCTTTCTGAGCGAGTTGCAGCGTCGGCGACATTCGTGACCTTTCTGGCTAGCGTTGTGCTTGTGCCGTCCTGGCTTTCCGTGCTTGCTGCAGCTGGTGTGATTCTGCTGTCCCAAGTGATTCAACGGACTGGCAAAGCAAAGACTGTTTTCAATGTCGCGCAGCATCTTTTGGCGCTCTCGTGCAGCGTTGCCGCATTTAAGCTCACGGCGGGCAGGGGAGCAGTGTATGGTGGAGAGATTTCGCCGCTCGCGCTCGTGGCTGTTTTTCTGGCTTTCTTTTTTGCGAATTCAGCAGCAGTCGCGGCAGTCGTCAGCGCGGAGACCCGTGTTCCTTTCCTCGGCCTATGGAAAGAGAATACATTCCGCGGATTCGGACTCGACGTAGTTGCAATCCCATTCGTGTATGTCTTCGTCAAGGTGTACGTCGATTTTGGCCCCCTTGCAACGTCGGCCGCAGCGGCGTTGATCTTGGTCGTGAGGCAACTCAATAGCACGAACGAAGAGCTCCATCGATCAAACAAGGAGCTGCTTGAGCTAACAGTCACGACACTGGAAGCTCGAGATCCCTATACTTCCGGTCACTCGCGGCGGGTGTCACAGTACTCGCGTATGATGGGGCAGGCGCTTTCTCTATCTGCAAAACAAATTGATCGTCTTACCGTCGCGGCGCTGCTCCACGATGTCGGGAAGATTCATGAAGTCTTTGCACCTATTCTTTCAAAGCCAGGTAAGCTTACCGCGGAAGAACGTGCAATCATGGAATCCCATCCGATCAAGGGTGCAGAACTGGTCAGAATCTCCTCTCACCTGAGGGACACGGTTGATCCTATCCGCCATCATCACGAGGCTTGGGACGGTTCTGGATACCCTGACGCGCTAGTAGGCGAAGCAATTCCTATTTTTGCGCGAATCATCGCGATCGCGGATACAATCGACGCGATGGCTAGTGACCGCCCTTATCGCCGCGGACTGTCGTCGGAGAAGATTCGTGCTGAGATCGTTCGCATGAGCGGAATTCAGTTTGATCCACATATGCTTTCGACGCTTCTTGTCTCGGGTACGATCGACACAGTGCTCCGCTTGGCCTGCGCCTCGCATGAGGATGACTTTGGCGCGGAACCAACGCTCTCGCTGATCGCGAACGGCTAGAGGGCGCCTCAGTCCACCGCTTGTAGCGTGGATTCGAGCCGCAGGTCGCTTTAGACGACTAGAACGATGGATGGCGCGAATTCAAAGCGTCCGAGCTGAGGTAGCGCGCTCGCGAATCGCTATCGTAGTCTTCCGTGTTGCGCTCTTCGGAAATTGAGACTCGCTGTGCAGGCGCGTGATTCTCGGCGAGCGATGATTCACGCAATCAGAGTCCCCCGTCCCGGTATGACAATTCGAGCGGACTCGCGCCTCTATCTCTGCGAAAGGCTGGTCAACAGATAGGGCCAAACTGTGCGACCCGCGGCTTCAAGACGGAGTACTTGCGCCCCGACAAACTCCGATACTTCGCTTAGCTCGCCAGTATTTCTTGCGAAGAGGAGCAGGGCAGCGAGACTTCTCTGCTCGTTTGCGTTGCATGGAGTGCTCCCAATGCTTGCCTTTAGTTTCTCGAAGGCGCTATGAGTCTCCTTTGTGACGCGGCCTCGATGCGTAGCAAGTTGCACGCCTAACAGTGCGGAGAGCGACACGCCCAATTTCTGGTCACGAAGCAGGCGAACAACAGCCTTCGCCGCCTTTGCGGCCTTCTGAAGGTCTTCTCTCATTAGCGCCTCCCAGCATGAATGGAAATTGACGTCCGCCAATAGAACGCGCATTGTAAGCCTGTATTCAAAGATTATTTGCTCTGCGCTGGCGAGGTACGTGCGCGCTCCTTCTGTGTCCATTACCTCAATCGCTAGGTCCGCGAGTCGAACGTCAGCGCTGGCAATTTGTGCCGGATATTGAAGCTCGACTGCAAGTGCTCGCGCTTCATGGATCATCGACTGTGCGTCACCAATCTCTCCGAAAAGAGCCATCGCTTCCGCAGCGTTCCTGAATCCCTTGCACGCGAGGTGAACGTCACTCACGGTTCGGGATTCTTCGGCCACTCTTTTCGCGCACGCGAGAGCCTTTGTGCGGTCACCGAACGACGCGAAGTATATTAATTCCGCACGATGCAGATCGAAGCGATTCACGTCCGGCGAATATCGTACTGCATTGACCGCTTCAAACGCGTTCTCCATCGCCTCGCGCTCACCCAAGTTCGCCGCGGCAATCAATGCCGTAGTGGCCTCGGAAAGACGCCGCGCAGCGCCGGTTCGCGGGTTTCGAGCGGCAGTGCGAGCCTTCGCGAGGAAGGCGTGTGATACATATGAGTGCTCCGCTTCAACGGCTCCCTCTGAGATACTGGGAAGTGAACTTGCCTGGAGATAGTCTCTGGATGCAAGTTGCGGCCTACGACGACTTTCAGAGCCAATGCGAATTTGGTCGATAATTGATCCTAGAAGGGCACGGAGGGGTTTCGTAGTCGCGATTTCCTCGAGCCGCGAAAGCTGAAAGACTAGTTGACCAGCTGTTTCCTTGCGAACTAGTGAGCCAGCGTTCTCATCGAGAACTCGATACGCCGTGCGCTCATCCATAGCATGAATAAGTAAGCGAATTCTCGCAAAAACGTCGTCGCACGCATACGCGGATACGCTGTCGCTGGTAAGCGCTCTTGCAGCGCTGAGTGCATCCATCCTCACGACTCCGGCTCGCAGTCGCTTCTGCGCCGGGGTTGAGAGTAGATTCGAGGCGAACAACACTCCCTCGATGCAGTTTACGTAACCTCGGGTTTCGAGGCCGTCCAGTGCATCAGCGAACTCAGAGGCAGCGGCATTTAGCGCGTCTGCTAGTACTGACTGACGCGCCGAGGCGCCCAGCGACACGCACAACAGAAGCAGCCGAAGTTGAAGCTCCGTAAGTTCGCGCGAGGCGCGGTCAACTGCGACCTTTACTCGCCAAGGGATCTTATCTGGAGATCCGGAGTCGAGAATGAGTCCAAGCATCTCAATGCCGTACATTGGGACTCCTTCGGCGAACAGCGACGCGAATGATATTTGGTCCTGTGTGGCGCGCGGTTGTTCTTCCGCCGCATATGCGGCAAGCAGCGACTGTAGATCAGCTGTGTTCATTGGCCGCAGGGCAAGTCGTTCGATCCATTGTATGTCAATTGGCGAATTGACTGGCATCGTGGGGGTCGAGCTCGTCATGAGAAACGCGTGGTGCCTGCGCTGCGCTCGGGCGTAGAGACGATCGATCTGGGCGAGCGATTCGGCGTCAATACGCTCCGAATGTTCCAGTTGAATCGAGCAGGGCGTTTCTTCGGAGACGGAGGCGAACAGGTCCTCTATCTCCAATGCGGGACAGTGATACGAATCGCTGTCGCCGCGCCGAAGCCACTCCCGCACCCTCCCCAGCGCCTCCGGCGCCACTCCCAGCGCCCCCGGCAGTTCAAGCAGCCGCTCAACCAGCCGTCGCAACGTCTGAAACGGCATCGGGGATGGTGTGCTTTCAACTGACATCTCGATCACCCGCATCCCCTGCAACATCGCCGACTTCTTCACCTCATGCAGCAACCGCGACTTCCCACTCCCCTCCGGCCCATGCAACAGAATCGCCCCACCGCGCCCCGCCCGCGCATCGAACAGCCCCGCGACCAGCCGCTTCAGCTCACGCTCCCGCCCCACCAGCGGCCCATGGTGCTTCACGCCG
>JANLYJ010000301.1:0-2894 GCA_031365555.1 Gemmatimonadaceae bacterium
GACCTTCGTCTGGCTCTGGCCGCGTTGAAGACAAGCAGGCTGGAAGCATTCAGCGATGGCGTCATCGCGATCATCATCACCATCATGGTGCTGGAGCTCAGGGTTCCCCATGGCGACAGGCTTTCGGACTTATGGCCTCTGCTGCCGGTCTTCCTTAGCTACATCCTGAGCTTCGTGAACCTCGGAATTTACTGGAACAATCATCACCATATGCTTCACGTCACTGAACGGGTGACCGGCGGAATACTGTGGGCGAATCTCCATCTGTTATTCTGGTTGTCGCTGGTGCCGTTCACCACCGGCTGGATGGGCGAGAACCACTTCGGTCCACTTCCAACGGCAACATATGGAGTAGTTCTGCTGATGTCGGCCATTGCGTACTTCATACTTCAGCAAACCATCATAGCGAGTCAGGGAGAAAGATCAGTGCTCGCTGCGGCGGTTGGGAAAGACTGGAAAGGAAAGGTGTCTCCCGTCGCGTACTTCCTTGCGATCGCTGCCGCCTTCATCCGCCCGGAAATATCCTGGGCGTTGTACACGCTTGTCGCACTTATATGGCTGCTCCCCGACCGCCGTATCGAGGCGCAGGTGAAGCACCGGAAAGCCTAGTTCAGCGGCGCCGGCTCCCGCCAAGAATTCCGCCGAGGACACCTCGCAGGATCTGCCGCCCTACCTGGCTGCCTACAGTTCGTGCTGCCTGCTTGGCCATCGCTTCGACCATTCCCTGGCGCTTGCTTGTTCCCCAGATCGCATCGCCGATTGGGCCGCGGCTCTCGTCCTTGGCTTCAGCAGCTTTCGATTCTTTCTTTGTCGGTTCTTCGGCTTTCTGTGCCGCGCGCGTGGACAGAATCTCGTAAGCTGACTCGCGGTTCACCGCATTGTCGTACTTGGTCCCGACCGGGCTTCGCTGACGAACAGCCGCGCGTTCCTCTTCTGTGATCGCACCCATTCTGCAGCGCGGAGGTGCCATCAATGTTTTCTCCACGGGCATGGGTACGCCGTTCTCCTGCAGTGTCGAAACGAGTGCCTCGCCTACCCGGAGCTGCGAGATAACCTCGGCGACATCGACTTTTGGATTAGACACGAAAGTTTCAGCTGCTGTTCGCACCGCCTTCTGATCACGCGGCGTAAAGGCACGCAATGCATGCTGAATCCTGTTTCCCATCTGACCGAGAATTTCGTTGGGAACGTCGTCGGGGAATTGCGAGCAGAAATACACCCCGACGCCCTTTGATCTGATCAGGCGAACTACCTGTTCGACGCGCTGAACGAGCGAAGGCGGAGCATCGCTGAAGAGCAAATGGGCTTCATCGAAGACAAAGACGAGTCGCGGTTTTTCCGGATCGCCAATCTCGGGAAGGTTTTCATATAGCTCGGACAGAAGCCATAGAAGAAAACTGGAATACAGTCGCGGCTTCAGAACAAGCTTGTCGGCGGCCAGGATGCTGATGACACCTTTTCCCGACAGATCGGTTCGCATCAGGTCCGCCAGCTCCAGCGCAGGCTCACCGAACAGCGCTGTTCCGCCTTCGCGGTCCAGTGTCAGGAGTGAACGCTGTATGGCGGACACGGACTGGGTGCTTACGAGTCCGTATTTCGTGGAGATTTCCTGGCGATTCTCCGCGACAAACGTGAGAAGCGAACGAAGATCGTCGAGGTCGAGAAGCAACAGCCCCTGATCGTCGGCCATTTTGAAGGCAATCTCCAGAACGCCTGACTGCACATCATTCAACTCGAGAATTCTACCGAGAAGGCTTGGACCCATTTCGCTGACCGTGGCGCGAACTGGATGTCCCGACTTTCCAAACAGGTCCCAGAACAGCACAGGACTTCCTTCCGGGGTGAAATCCGTGATGCCGATTTCCGCGAGTCGCTTCTGCAGTTTGTCGCTGGGTGTGCCTGGCATCGCCAGTCCGGCTACGTCACCCTTCACATCCGCCATGAAAACGGGGACGCCCATTCTCGAGAATCCTTCCGCGAGCACGAGAAGGGAAACGGTTTTGCCAGTTCCAGTGGCGCCGGCTACCAGTCCGTGACGGTTTCCGAATTCAGACCGTAGAAATACCTGCTGCTCGCCCTTCCCGAGCAGTATCTGCGTCACGAGACGCCGACCAGCGCGTTAGCGGCTTTGACTGCTCCGCGTGCGGGATTTACAACCGCGTTCTGCACGACAGCGCCTGGCACCACACTCTTGATTCGCGTCTCGAGTTTCTTCCGCAGATACGAGCCCTTTTGAAGCAGGCCGCCTGACATCGCGACCGGAATCTCCGCGCGTTCGTCAATGAACAGCGTGCGAGCCAGTGCGCGTGCGTGGAGTACAAGCTCCTCGACCGCAAGACTCACCAGCGAGCTCGCTCGCGTGTCGTCGTTTGCGGCTTCGGTGAATACGGCTGGAGCCAGGGTCGCCAGATCCGAGGGCTTGGCCGCAATGGCCCACGGAATAAGATCTTCCACGTCATTGACCTGAGTGGCCGTGAGGATGGCCCCCGTGAGTGTAGTAGCGGGCTCACGGTTGTCGTGTGCCGCTGCGACGATTCCCAGGGCGCGCCTTCCAATCCACGCGCCGCTCCCTTCATCGCCGATGGCGAGACCCCATCCACCTGCTCTTGCAAAGGCACCGCTGGGACTGCGACCATATGCAATCGATCCAGTTCCCGCGATCAGCATGATTCCGGGCCCTGAGCCAAATGCATCAGACAGTGCAATGAGTGCGTCTGATTCGACAATGATCTCTTCTGCCAGGTTATGGCGTTCAAGCTCGTGCTGCAGCGCCCGCCTTTCTTCCGGACGGCCAACACCGGCGACTCCTACATATATGATTCGCGCGCGCTGGTCCCCGAGGTTAGCACTCTCGAGCGCCTCGCAGACGGTGCTTGCAATCACATCCGCCGAAC
>JANLYJ010000352.1:0-2866 GCA_031365555.1 Gemmatimonadaceae bacterium
TCGATCTCGGTGGCCATGTCGGAAAGCTGGAACTGAATTCCCTGAAAGCTCGAGATCGCCTGGCCGAACTGCTTCCGCATTGTGGAATACTTGAGCGCCTGCTCGAATGCTCCCTCCGCGAGACCAAGCGAAAGTGCGGCGAGTCCGATTCGACCGGAGTCGAGCGTCTGCATGAAGTTGATGAACCCCATTCCTTCTTCACCGAGCCGGTTTTCTTCGGGCACTTCAACATTGTCGAAGATCAGCTCGCGGGTATCCGATGCCCGCCACCCAAGCTTGTCTTCCTTCTTGCCAGACTTGAATCCTGACATTGGCTCGAGCGCAGGCTTCTGCCCGTTCGTTGATTCTTTTGTAACGATGAATGAGCTGATTCCTTTCGTGCCCTTCGTCGAGTCGGTGACTGCAGTAACGACGAAGATTTCCCCTACGCCGCCATTGGTAATGAATATTTTGGAGCCGTTGAGGACGTAGTGTCCGTTCTTTCGCTCGGCAGTCGTCTGCGTTCCCGCGGCATCGCTTCCCGCATTTGGCTCGGTGAGGCCAAAGCCGCCGAGAACTTTTCCGCTTGCCAGGATCGGCACGAAGCGCTGCTTCTGTTGTTCGGTGCCGAAATTGAAGATCGGCGAAGTGCCAAGCGTTGTATGTGCGGAGATGGTGATCGCATGCGAGGCATCCACCTTGGCCATCTCGTGGATGACGATGATGTAGCTGATGAGATCCACACCCGCACCGCCAAGCTCTTCGGGCCATGGCATACCGAGCAGGCCCAAGTCAGCCATTTTGCCGACAGTATCCCAGGGAAACTCACCGGACTCGTCGAATTGCTTGGCAACAGGCGCGACTTCGTCACGCGCGAATTCGCGAACCATGTTGCGGACCGCGAGATTTTGTTCAGAGAAAAGAAAGGAATCGTCCATAGTGTGTAAAGTTAATTCGGTCGACTGGCTACTGCGGCAACTTGAGGGGAAATAATGTGCCGCCTGCGGCGGCGAGTTCACGGAGGCGCGGGGGTCACGGAGAACGGCTATTGATCGAAAGCGCGCGCACTTGAGGGTCAATGTTTTAAACCACGTATCTAGCAGTTCTCAGTGAACTCCGTGTCTCCGTGATCTCGCGGCCGCAGGCCGCACTTTCTTTCAGGATACGTGTAGCGTAGCCAGCGCGTTAGGCGGCTTCCGTCGATTGTGAATTCCGGATGGCCGCTAATATCTGCGCGCCATACTTTTCGAGTTTCATTGGACCAATGCCTGAGACATCCAGGAGCTGAGCTTCCGACTTCGGTTGAACGGTACACAGCTCGGCTAATGTTTTATCCGAAAAGACCACGTAAGGCGGCACTTTGTCGGCCTTGGCGATCTTTGTGCGCATCTCACGGAGAGCTCCGGCAATACGCTGACTGTCGGGGTCATCGGACGAACTGAACGCGTGCTTGATCCGCTCGCGGATTCCCTTCGCTGGTTTCTTTCCCTTTCGGCCTGATGGCTTCGGGACACCAAACTCTTTCACGTTCGCAGGTTCGTGAACGATGCCGAGACAGTTGTCGCAGGCACCGCAACTCGGGCGCGCGGCGGGATCGCCAAAATATTTGAGGACAAATCCGCGGCGGCATGACTTGGTGTACGCATAGAGCTGTACCATCTGCAGCTTGGACAGATCGCTCGCGCGCCGTTTGTCGATCGTCTTCCAGTCGATGTTCAACTGATGGAAAGGAGTCGTGGTGTCATTCACGCGAAACCCTTCGCCTATCCTCTCCCAAACAAGAATTTGTTTGCTCTGCAGCGAATCAAGAATCGGGATCACGCGCGCCGCGCCGGCGAGGCCAGGTGGAAGCGCATCAAAAGACATAAGCACACCGTCGTGGAACCGATCGCCCCATGATCTCCAGAGTGTACGCAGCAAACCTAGCTCCTGAGCGTCGCCGGGCCCAAGCTCACGCTTGATGCGTGTTGGAGTCGCGAGAAGGCGGACGCGTACAACCGACGCATTTGGATCCACTCCGCCAACGGCGCCACTCACGGTGAGAATGCGCAGGGCAGATTCGATTTCGCGCGGACTCGCTTTTCCGCCGATCGCCGACGGAAGATTTTCCATATCGATGTTTATCGTCCCATCATGCTCGGCGAGCTGACGCAGGCGATTGTAAACCTTTTCGACTTCCTTCTTCTCAGGATACGCACCCTTGATGAAGAACTCGTGGGTGAAGCGATCCGGAAAGGAATGCAGCAGGTACACATTTGCAGGCAGACCATCCCGCCCTGCTCTCCCCGCTTCCTGATAGTAGGCCTCGAGTGTCCCTGGCATCGAATGGTGAACTACAAGACGCACGTTTGGCTTGTCGATGCCCATTCCAAATGCGTTCGTTGCGACAATCGCTCGCACACGCTCGTGCATGAACCCGTCCTGCACTTCGCGCCGCTTTTTGTCATCGAGGCCGGCATGGTATGCGGTTGCATCGATCTTTGCGTGCTGCAGAATGGAAGTGACACGCTCGACGGTCTTCCGCGTTGACGCGTAAACGACTGCGAGTCCTTCGTTCTTCTGCAGTGTGTCGATGAGAAGGGCATCCTTTGCTGCATCGTTCTTTGCGGGAAGAACGTGATAATTGAGATTAATGCGATCAAAGCCGGTGATGATTACCCGCGGCTCACGCAGCCTTAGCTGATGCGCAATATCTGTTCGTACTTCGGGTGTCGCAGTCGCAGTGAGCGCGATGGTGGGAGGATTGCCAAGATCAGCGCGCACCTTGCTCACACGAAGGTAGCTCGGACGGAAATCATGACCCCACTGACTGATACAGTGCGCTTCGTCCACTGCGAGCAGCGACACTCCAATTCTTCGCAGCCGCTCGGCCGCCGCAGGATTTTCG
>JANLYJ010000357.1:0-10138 GCA_031365555.1 Gemmatimonadaceae bacterium
CCACCGAAAATCGTCAGCTCCTGACGATAGTCGAGATCATGAAAAGGGCTGCGGTTAGTGGGATACCCGACCTGCGGCGCTGCTGCCGTCTGTGCGAGCGCTGCCGCTGGCAAAGTCAAAAAAACAAAAGCACAAATAAAATTCTTCAATCCATCACTCCAAGATTTGCGCCGGTCATTTCAGCCGGCTGCTCGACACCCAACATTGACAATATAGTGGGAGCTACATCGCAGAGCGCGCCGCCTGCGCGCAGGGAATGCTCCCTGTTTCCATCCACTACGACGAAGGGAACCGGGCTGGTCGTGTGCGCAGTGTGCGGCCCGCCAGTTAACGGATCGATCATCTGCTCTGCATTTCCGTGATCGGCAGTAATCAGCAGCCGCATGCCGGACTTCTCAGCCGCTTTCAGGATGCGTGTCAGACATGCGTCAACCGTTTCCACTGCTTTGAGGGTCGCAGGGATCGACCCACTGTGACCCACCATGTCCGCGTTCGCAAAGTTGCAAAGCACGAAGTCGTGCGCGTTGCGCTCGATGGCGGCACACAGGCTGTCTGTAAGCGCCGGCGCGCTCATCTCCGGCATCAGGTCGTACGTCGCGACTTTTGGACTTGCAACCATTACACGCTCTTCACCGGGGTAGGGAGCCTCGAAGCCTCCGTTGAAGAAGTAAGTCACATGCGGATACTTCTCGGTTTCCGCAGTCTTGAGAATCGTTTTCCCCTGTTCACTGAGCACCTGGGCCACGATCCGCGACATGGAGAGAGGCTCGAACGCCACGGGCAGCTGAAAACTTTCGTCATACATCGTCAGTGTGACCACCTTCAATGCCGGAGGATCAGCGCGCTGGAATCCGTCGAATGAAGGATCGGTGAGCGTGCGCACGATCTGGCGCATCCGGTCAGAGCGATAGTTGAAGCAGATGACTGCATCGCCATCCCGGATTTGTCCCACCGGTTTTCCGTCTGATGCAATCGCGGTAGGAAGAATGAACTCGTCGGTAATTCCTGCTTCGTATGATTTCCGGATTACTTCCAGCGGATCGGACGCTGTCAGTCCGGTGCCTGCAACGATTGCACGGTATGCGAGCTCGGTGCGCTGCCAGCGCCTGTCGCGATCCATTGCGTAGTACCGTCCGCTAACGCTTCCCAGCCGTGCTGAGCCGCGCTTCTTCATTTGCGTCAGCAGCTCCTCCATGAAACGCAGTCCCGACTGTGGCAGCGTATCGCGGCCGTCTACAAAAGCGTGGACGACGGTATTCGGAACTTTCTGGTACTCAGCGAGGTCCAACAGCGCTAAGAGGTGTTCGTCGATTGCGTGAACCCCTCCCGATCCAATAAGTCCCACCACGTGCAGTGTTCCGCCAGTCGCCTTTGCATGATCGCAGGCATCCCGGAGAGCCGTGTTCCGAAAAAACGAACCATCGGCTATCGATGCGGATATTCGAACGAGGTCCTGCATCACCACGCGGCCAGCGCCTAGATTCAGGTGTCCTACTTCGCTGTTGCCCATTTGGCCGGAAGGAAGGCCAACACGAAGCCCAGAAGCTTCAAGCAGGGTCTTAGAACCGCGGTTCCACAAGCTGTCCCAGGTGGGAGTATTGGCTAAAGCGATTGCGTTTCCTTCGCTTTCACGCCGGTAACCCCACCCGTCGAGAACGATTAGTGCAACAGGTTTTCTTTTGCTACTCATGAGTTCCAAATCTACCGGAGTAGGTACATGGCCGACCAGCAGCCTCAGTCAGACGAAGGCCGGAGATCAGCAGCTCGCGGAACGGCAGACCGACGCCGATCCAGCTGGCGCGATTTCCGGAGAACTTATCCAGGTTTCGTAAAGACGATCGCAATTGGCCTGATTGCAATGCTTGCAATCGATGGATGGCTGTTCGCGCAGCGCCTGAAATATGACAGGGAAATAGATCGACTCCGCGGGAGCATGACGTCCGCAGAACGGCAGAAAACAGATCTGATCGTTCAGTCCGAACAGGACAAGGTTCGGATGGCCATCGCTCTTGCACGGCGACAGGCACAGGTCGACAAGAAGCTCCACCTGAGTATCTCGCTCGACAGCGCACGCATGTACCTGGAACGCGAAGGCGCGCTCCTTCGGACAATACCTGTGGCGATTGGGGCAGAGGGGAAAGTTGCCACCGGCTCCGACTCGATTCCAATGCCGGCGCCGAGGGGCGAGCGAACGATTGCGGAATTCAGCTCGCATGAAATTGTGCTCGATGGTGGAACTGTGATATCTGCCGGGGCGATGCCCACGGCAGGCGACACGGCTGCTCTGCGGCCTGGTGAAGTCCGAATCAGTCAATCTGACATGACGGCTATTCTCCCGAACATCTCTGCGGGGATGAAGGTGTATTTCTACTAATGCCACTCAAAAGATTTCTCTCATATGGCGGTAAGACGGTCTGGGCTCTTCTGCTCGGATTCGCGATTGCCTCCGCGCTGAGCACGACCCTGCTCGCGAAAACCGCTGAACTTCGCTTCAAGCGTGACGTAAACCGAATGGTCTACAACGACAATCTCGGCGTCCTAAAGGAAGTGAAGGCCAAGCTGGGCGAGACGTCGGACAGCCTGAACCGGCTGTTGTCAGACACGACTTCCACGGTGGCGAACAAGGCGTACATCGTTGTGAGCATCGAGGAGCACAAGATCTGGTATAAGCAGGGCGACTCGGTCCTGTTCACGGCCGGCGTCGCTACTGGAAGTGGGAAGAGCATGGTCTCGGAAGCCGGCGGGCAACAGTACAAGTTCGATACTCCGCGCGGCCGCCTGGTTGTGCAGGACAAGGAAGTGGATCCAGCGTGGGTTCCACCCGACTGGCATTTTCTCGAGCAGGCGCGGAAACGCGGGCTCGGGATGATGAAAATGGAGCGTGGCCAGTCGATTCAGACGTCGGATGGCGCTGTCGTATCAGTGTCGGGTTCTGACGTGGTAAAGCGGTACCCAAATGGTTCAACTGTCGCGATGGCGGCGACAGACGGGCGAGAGATCGTGGTTAACGGGAATATTGTGGTGCCGCCGTACGGTGTGAATCAGCGGCGTTACAAGGGAGTGCTGGGGACGCGCCGGCTTGTTCTGGGTGATGGTTATGGCATCCATGGCACCAACCAGCCGGAGTCCATTGGCCGTTCAGTAAGTCACGGTTGTGTGCGGATGCGGAACGAGGATATCGAGAAGCTTTTCGATATGGTTCCGGTGGGCACTCCAGTGTTCATTTACTGACCGTAAACAAATGGTTTAAAATGAGTAAACCGCTTGGAAAATAGCGGTTTACGGGGTATCTTCTAAAGCTATGCAGGATATCCCGCTCGAGCGCAGAAATCCGTCCCTTGGAGTGAATCACAAGCATCAGCCCAGACGGCTGCTGACGCTTGTGTTTTTCCTCTTGGCGGCCATCGGGTCCGTCCAATTTGTGACTCCGGTAATGGAGCGCCGGCCCTTTGCGATGTTCATGGCCAAGCCCATTCCGCAGACGGAGCCGTCGGCCGACGCTTTTGGAACGAGCGGCGAGGTCCTTCTCAAGTTCTCGATGCCCGGCCGAGAGGTCGAATATCCGCTGGCGGTGCATGGCGATCCCACCCTGCTCTCGTATGAGTGGATCAGGCTTGGAAGCGACCGTGCTTCCACAGCACCGCGTGCGCTTCGGGGTGACAAGGTTATATCCCCGACGGCCGCCGGATTTTATCAGCTGCGCCTGGTGCGTGGTGATGTCAGCCGGATCGTCGAGGGTTTGACGCTGGCAGTGCTCGTCCCTTTCGACAGAAAGGAGGACGGCATGCTGAACGGCTATCGGATCGGCACCTATCTCGGCGAGCGTTTGTCAGGTCGCCGCACGCCGCCCGAAGGATTTCTTGAGATCACGCAGGCTGACCTGAATCTGCAGATCACCAAGCACCTGAAGGTGAATGATTTCCTTACTCACGATTCGCAGGATGTGTGGCCGAAGTACGCCGCTGTGAGTCCACGTCTTCTCGACAAGCTCGAGCTGGTGATCGCCGAGATTTCCAGCTGGAGAGGCAAGGACGTCGCGGTTGCGCTCGACATGGATGTGCATTCCGGATTCAGGTCGCCCGATCACAACCGCCAGGTAAGACGTGCAGCACGGGACAGCCAGCACCAGTATGGCGATGCTGCCGACGTCACCATGGATGCAAATGGCGACGGGCGGATCAGCGTAATGGACAGCAAGATGGTCGGTCTGGCAGTGGAAATCGTGGAACTAAAGCACCCCGAGCTCGTAGGGGGTTTAGGTATGTACACGAGCCGTCGCACGGGCTCATATGTACACATCGATGCGCGCGGCCAGCGCGTTCGCTGGCGCGGCTAGCAAGCCAATCAGAACCCCGGAGCGGGGACAATGAACGACATTCTGCGTGAAAGACTGATTCGTAAGCTGGATTCACTTCCGGACGAACGGATTTACCAGATTTTCGACTACATCGACTTTCTCGAGTCGCGCTACGCCCAGCGGGTGTCTACATCCCCGAATCGCCTCCAAAAGCTCGCGGAAGGCGTGGAGGACACGCTAAGAGCCGGGAAGGTTTCGGCAAATGCGGTCGCGGGAACGATGAGTATCGTGGGCAAGGCAGTGGGCGCCATCAACAGTGTCGCAGCGACTGGCAAGTCTGTTGCAACGGAGCTTGGTAATGTCGCGTCGGGGATCTTCTCCGACCGGCCGGGACAGCAGCCGGGTTCGCCACAAACTGGTCAACCCGATTCACTGACGGTTCCGGCACCACCTCCGGGAGAGCAGCGCAAGTGAGTCCACGCACACGCACAGAAGGAAAGGCTTCGGCCCCACCGCGTCGCAGACGCCGCCCGGTAGCCGAGGCGAGCGCCGAGCCGGTTCTGGAAAGCACGCCGCGCACAGGCGCGAAGAAAACGGTTAGCAGCACGCTCAAGCAGCTACCGAATTTTTTCCGGTTGCTTTACGGTCTCATCACGGACAAGCGCGTTCAGCGTGTAGACAAGCTGATGGTCGCGGGTGCAATCGCGTACATCCTGCTGCCGCTCGATTTCGTTCCTGACTTCCTGCCATTTGTAGGGGAGGTAGACGATCTTTTCCTGATCATTCTTTCAGTCCAGCGATTGATCAACAACGCAGGCCGCCGTGTGGTCGAAGATCACTGGATGGGTGAGCCGGATGAGCTGTCGTCACTGAATCTCCAGCAGATTCTGATGGCCTCCGCCTTCTTCCTCCCCCGCCGAGTGCGTCGAAGACTCCGGGCGATCGGACGGTAATTGTAAAGCGGCGCCTTAATCGGGCGCCGTTTTCGTTTCTATGGCTACGTGGGCGCGGAAGGGGAAATAATTTCAGGAGATTCCTGAGTTTGGGAGTTTCCTGAGGACTCCAATTTCTTGTTAAATACGCGCTTTATTCCCTCGTGAAGTATCAGTGAGTTGAAGTTGATAAGAAGACCAACGGACAGGTTCGTACACTTTAGGTATGTACGTACTTGAGCCAGATGTAATCCGGTCAGTTTTTCGACGGTCTTAAGCTCAACGACAACAGAATTGTTGACTAACATATCGACGCGGTATGCATCCGTGAGGAGTAGCCGGCCATACGCCAATGGAAGATGCTTTTGCTGTTCAACGGCAAATCCGCAGTTGCGTAGTTCGTAGGCGAGACACTCTTCGTAGGTTTTTTCAAGCAGGCCAGGACCGAGCCTACGGTGCACTTGAATAGCTCTGCCTATGATTGTTTCGGTTACCCAACTTTCAGCGTAAGCTCGCATCAAACAAGCAAACCAAGTCCCAATATCCGTTTGGGATCACTTCTCGCCCGCCAGAGCCAGACTTTTCCTCAGGAAACTCACAAACTCAGGAAACTCCTGTAATTCTTCCAGGCTACGTGTAGCGTACCCATACTAGACGCGCTGACAGGCATCGGATAAATTCAGCTATGGCAACCACATCTCGGCCAACTCACAAGCCCGCTAAACCGGCATCACCCGGTGGCGGGCTTTCGCGTTTTAAGGAATCGGACTCATCAGACGTGCCCGGAAGCGATCGTGTGCGCACCGACGTTGGGCTCACATTTGACGACGTTCTGCTCAGCCCAAGACGTTCAACCGTGCATCCCAAGGACGTGAGCACCGCGTCGCGATTCACACGCGACATCACGCTCAATGTTCCGTTCGCATCAGCCGCGATGGACACGGTGACCGAATCTGAAATGGCCATGGCCATGGCTCGTGCCGGCGGGATTGGCGTGATCCATAAGAACATGTCCATCGATCGCCAGGCCGCTGAAGTGGACAGGGTGAAAAGATCCGAGAGTGGAATGATCATGAACCCGATCACACTCTCCCCCGAAGCAACGCTGCGGGAAGCAGTCGCTCTCATGTCGCGGTTCAAGATTTCAGGAGTGCCCGTTGTAGACCGCGAAGGAAAGCTTGTCGGAATCATCACCAACCGCGACCTGCAGTTCGAGCGGAATCTCGATCAGCTGCTCGGCAACGCGATGACGTCGCAGGGACTCGTTACAGCCCCGGTTGGAACCACACTCGAAGAAGCGGAACGGATACTGGGCAAGAACCGGATCGAGAAGCTTCCCGTCGTAGACAAGGCAGGGAAGCTTACGGGACTCATCACGGTCAAGGACATTCACAAGCGCCGTGAAAATCCGAACGCCAATAAGGACCAGCATGGACGACTGCGCGTCGCCGCTGCAATTGGAGCGGCGAATTTCATGGACCGTGCACGCGCACTTGTAGATGCGGGCGTGGATGTTCTGATCATCGACACTGCGCACGGTCATGCCGATGGTGTGCTCGACGCAACCGCGGCCGTGCGTGAAGCATTCCCGCAGATTCAGCTGGTAGCAGGAAACATTGCAACACGCTCGGGTGCTGCGGCTCTCGTAGAGCGCGGCGTGGATGCAGTAAAGGTTGGTGTCGGACCGGGCTCGATTTGTACGACGCGAATTGTCACCGGAGTCGGTGTGCCGCAGCTCACTGCGATATTCGATGCAGTTGCAGGGGCCGGGGATGTTCCTGTCATTGCGGATGGCGGCATCAAGTATTCAGGAGACATTGTAAAAGCCCTCGCAGCTGGCGCCTCGAGTGTGATGATGGGATCCATGCTCGCGGGCACGGAGGAAAGTCCCGGTGAGTCGATCCTTCTCGAAGGGCGTCGCTTCAAGACGATAAGGGGAATGGGCAGTCTTGCTGCCATGCAGGATGGAAGCGCTGACCGGTACTTCCAGGAGGGAGAACTCTCTCCGAAGAAGCTCGTTCCCGAGGGTATCGAGGGCCGAGTGCCCTATAAGGGGCCTGCCAGCGACGTGATTTTCCAGATGGTGGGAGGACTGCGAAGCGGAATGGGTTATGTAGGCTGCGCGTCGATAGACGAGCTGCGAACCCAGGCGGAATTCCTCAGAATCACCGCTGCAGGGCTCAGGGAATCACACCCGCACGATGTCACAATCACCCGCGAAGCCCCGAATTACTCGGTTTAATTGCTTGACCAACTTCGTGCGCGCCAACAACTTCTAGGGCCCGCGCGATATCCAATAAGTACAGGGCATTAGTATTCCTTCCTTCAGTACCGTTTTCGGAGAGTTCGAATGGGTTTATGGACTAAGAAGAGCATCTCCGCCTTGCAGGCGGAAGCGGCTGCTGCCGATGAGAGTGGTCATGGACTGAGACGCGCGCTTGGCGCACTCAATCTCACCACGCTTGGAATCGGCGCGATCATCGGAGCAGGTATTTTCGTTCTGACTGGTACCGCTGCTGCCAACTATGCAGGCCCTGCGATTGTGTACTCGTTCATCCTCGCGGGTATGGCATGTCTGTTCGCCGGACTCTGCTATGCCGAATTCGCATCGATGATCCCGATCGCCGGCAGCGCGTACACCTATGGCTACGCGACGCTCGGTGAATTCTTCGCGTGGATCATTGGTTGGGATCTCATTCTTGAATATCTCTTCGGAGCATCCACAGTCGCTGTGGGCTGGTCGGGATACTTCACCGCGTTCATGGCGGAACTTGGCATTCACATGCCCGCAGCGCTGACCAACGCACCGCTCGCATACGATGAAGCCGCCGGGTTTACGCAGACGGGCGCAATGTTGAATCTTCCCGCATTCCTGCTCACACTTCTGATGACCGGACTGCTCGTCATCGGAATCAAGGAATCTGCGCGCTTCAACAACGTCATCGTAATTGTGAAGCTCGCGATCGTCCTCCTCGTGATCGGCTTCGGCTTCATGTACGTCAACACGAATAACTGGCATCCATTCGTTCCGCCCAATACGGGAGAAGCGGGACACTACGGATGGAGTGGTATTGTCCGCGGTGCAGGCGTGATCTTCTTCGCCTACATCGGATTCGACGCGGTTTCTACAGCTGCACAGGAAGCAAAGAATCCGCAGCGGGATATGCCAATCGGTATCCTGGGATCGCTGGCCATCTGCACAGTGCTTTACATCCTGATGTCGCTTGTAATGACTGGTCTCGCTCCTTACCACACGCTCAACGTTCCGCACCCTGTTTTCGTCGCAATCGACGCTGCAGGTCCGGCGCTGGCATGGCTCAAGCCGATCGTCAACATCGGCGCAATCGCAGGCCTCGCGTCAGTGGTGCTCGTAATGCTCATGGGGCAGCCGAGAATTTTCTACTCGATGTCGCGTGACGGACTGCTGCCGCCCGTGTTTGGAAAGGTTCACCCGAAGTATCGCACGCCTTACATCACCACGATTCTTACAGGAACCGTTGCCGCGATCGTGGCAGCGCTCTTCCCGATCGGTTTGCTTGGCGAGTTGGTTTCGATCGGAACGCTGTTCGCATTCGTGATCGTGTGCGCGGGTGTCATCGTGCTTCGCTACAAGAGCCCGAACATTGCGCGTCCGTTCAGAACGCCACTGGTTCCGCTCGTGCCGGGATTGGGCGTGGTGACCTGTCTCTACCTGATGTACGGACTTCCCGGCGCAACGTGGGAACGTCTCATCATCTGGATGATCATCGGATTGGCGATTTACTTCCTCTATGGGAAGCGCAACTCGAAGTTGGCGGCAGCGCAACGGGGTGGTTGATCTTCTAACCGTCCCGCAGCACCGCAAAGAGTCTATAGAGCGTCTCGCGCGAGAGTTTCGCGCGGGGCGCTCTGTTGCAATCTCCACCCACATCAACTCGGATGGAGACGGGTGCGGCTCCGAAGCCGCACTCGCGCGGCTGCTCACGCAGCTGGGCATGAAGCCCTACATAGTGAATCCGACCCCTTGGCCGGAAACGTTTTCGTTTCTGCTTGGGACCGATGTCATCGAACGTTCCAGCGAAGGCGCCAAGGCACTTGCAGCGGCGGACCTCCTTCTGGTTGTAGACATCAGCGACGTAAAGCGGCTGGGCGTGCTCGGTGACACGGTGCGCAAGTTCAAGGGCCCGGTGCTTGTGATCGACCATCACATTCCAAGTGATGAGCCGCCCAGCACTGAAATGCTCACAGACACAGCGGCGTGTGCAACCGGCGAGCTGGTGTACGATTTTGCCGCGGTTCTCGGTCTGCAGATCACTCCGGAAATTGCGAATGCTCTCTACGTCGCAGTGCTGACTGACACTGGTGGATTCCGCTTCAGCAATACAACTGCACGCGCACTCGCTGTAGCGTCGCAGCTGATTGCAGCCGGAGTGGAGCCCGAAGAGATGTACCGCCGGCTGTATGCCTCAATTCCCATTGGGCGTCTGCATCTGCTTCGCGATGCGCTTGCGACACTGCAGGTTGATCCCGAGTACGGGCTTTCGTGGATTTCGGTTCCCGCGGGAGCGACGGAGCAGTATGGGCTCAAGAGCGAAGACATCGAAGGAATCGCGGAACATCCGCGGTCAATCGGCGGCACGCGCATGGCTGTGTTCTTCCGTGATCTCGGACACGGTAAAGTGAAGATGTCGTTTCGCAGCACCGGCGACGTGGATGTGAATGAATTCGCGAAGAAATTCGGCGGAGGCGGGCACCAGCGCGCCGCGGGCGCAATGGTCCCCGGCACCCTTGAGGAAGTCCAGCACGATGTGATTTCCAAAGCCCGGGATTTTTTGCGGAAAGTTTGAACAGCTTTTAACTGCCTTACCCGCCTCGGCGGTTAAGGCAGTTCATGTACGGGTTAGCAAGCTGAAGATCGTGTGGTGTATTA
>JANLYJ010000382.1:0-6493 GCA_031365555.1 Gemmatimonadaceae bacterium
TGTACCCGTAACTCGTGAACGTTGTCATCGGACCCGCCTGATAGCCAAGGCTTCCGTTGGCATTGTACCGTCCCGCCGCGATTGCGCCGGACGCGTTGATGCCACCGCTGAGGCCGAGGTCAACATTTTCCTTGAGGACGATGTTGATGATGCCTGCCATGCCTTCTGGATCGTACTTCGCCGATGGATTCGGGATCACTTCGATCTTGTCCAGGATTCCGGCAGGAAGCGTCTTCAGGAACTGGCCGAGCTGTGCGCCCTTCATCGGCGACACGCGGCCATTGATCTGCACAGCGACGTTCTCGTTTCCTCTGTAGCTCACCTTTCCGTCGTGGTCGACCGTTACCGACGGAACCGCGTCGAGCACTTCGCTCGCATTTGTTGCGGCCGGCGCGACCTGCTTCGCCGTGTAAGCGTTGCGATCAGCTTCGACCGTCATCGTTGCCTTCTCTGCAACGATTTCCTGCGTGGCGAGGCTGATTGCAACCTTGCCCAGGGTGATCGGAGCGAGCGCCTGACGCGGTGCGTCGGGGGCGATTGCAAAATCTTTCGTCTGTGGGCCGAAGCCGATCTTCGTGACGCGAACGTAGTACGCGCCCGGGCGGAGGCCGCTTACGACAAATTTTCCATCCGGGCCGGCCATTGCGCCTGAAACCAGGGACGAATCCTTCTTGCTGCGCACCGCCACGGCGGAATTCGGAAGGGGCTGCTTGCTTTCATTTTCGATGATCGAACCGCGGACTTCGCCTGGTGCAGCTGGCAGCTGCGGGCCGGGGGTCTGGGCCGAGAGTGCAGCACTTCCGGTCAGCAACAGACCGAAAACAGCTACGACGGAACGCTTCATATGGGAGCTCATGGAGAATTGTGGGCGACTTGAATGGGAGTACGAAACAGATACGTCCCACGCCTGCCCTACGTTGGATTCAAACAGGGGTTTCAGGGTTTACAATAAACGCCTGTTTGGCGGCCACAATCTGTCACTTTCTCCGGATATGGTAAAGGTCGATCTTCTGCGAAATCGTGTTTAGCGAGTACGGAATCGTCTCTTTTTTGAGAATCCGGAGATTACGAGCCTCCAGCTCGGCTGGAAACATTGGGGCAGCCAGCCGGCCAGGATCCGCAACTATTGCGAGTCCCAATGGAGTGAGCGAACGCTCGATCGCGTGCGCGACCATGGGCGGGTAGCGCGGCTCATAGAGAACATCGGATGCAACTACCAGGTCGAAGGTGCCCAGATCGTCGGGGAGACTGCTCCAGTCAACCATTCTTGCCTGCGGAGCCTTCCCAACATTTCGAATCGAGTTTGCCTTTGCGAACAAAACGGCATCGTCGTAGTAGTCGGTCGCCGTTACCGCGCGGCCGCTCTTAACGGCCGACGTTGTCACAAGTCCAGATCCGCACCCGAGCTCGAGAGTTGTTTCTGTGGATGGGTGCGTGAGGAGCCAGTTTCCAAGAACTACCGACGACGGCCAGATGTCAGCCCAGTAGGGAAGTCGTTCATCCTTCACGTAGTCGGCTTCGCTGATCAGATCATCAGCGTTGCGGGGGCGAATCATGTCGAAGGTCTCGTTCCCAACAGCGATGGGCTCTTCGAGAACAGTGAACCGGTCGTAGAGTTTCTGAAGCTCACGGGGCAGTGCGCGTTTTGTCAAAATCCGATCGACTCCGACATGCTTGAGCCTTCACTGATTGGAATTGCCTGAACAAACCCTCCGGCTTCTATGCGTCGTACATCCTCGGGGATGACGAGCAGCGCATTTGCCCGGGCCAGTGCCGTCATTACTCCCGAGCTCTGCGATCCGCTCAACTTTGCGCTATACCCGTCTTTGACCCTTTCAACGATTCCGCGAAGGAAATGCGTGAGGGGTGCACCTGTTTCAATCTCTTCTTCAACACGAGCGGTAATCGTTGACGGAAAGAGTCGAATGTGACCCATCATCTTTAGAATTGCAGGCTTGGCGAAGAGAATGAAGCTCACCATGGCAGACACGGGATTTCCAGAAACGCCGAGCCAGGGCTTGCCGTGCACGGTGCCGAAGGCGAGCGGCGCACCGGGGCGCATCTTCACGCGCCAGAAAACATGGTTTCCACCAAGCCGGTCGATTGCTTCGCGCGTGTAATCCTTCTCGCCGACCGACACACCCGCTGAAGTGATGATCAGATCGCAGTCACGAGCCATCTCCAATTTCTGACGAAGCGAATCGATGCTGTCGCTGGCAATTCCGAGATCGACGGGAATAGCGCCCGCTGCGCGTACCAGTGCGGCGAGCGTGTAATTGTTGGACGACACGATTTTTTTGCCAGCCACGACGTCCGAATAGCCATCGAGGTCCACTAGCTCGTCACCTGAGCTGATGATTGCCACCCGGGGCGCGCGAAACACCGGCACCGACTCAGCTCCAAGCGTTGCGAGCACACCTACGTGGGCAGCGTGAAGCGGCGTGTCTGCAGCCAGTACTGTATCGCCCTTCATGAAATCTTCGCCAGCGTAGCGAACGTTGCGTCCGACTGCTGCGGGGAGAGTGATGGAAACCGTATTCATGCCCTGGTCTGTATCTTCGAGACGAACGACGCAGTCTGCGCCTTCGGGAATTGGCGCGCCAGTCATTATGCGCATGGCTTCACCAGCAGACAGAGCGCGGCTCGCGAACGCTCCCGCAGGAATGTCGCCAGATACAGTGAGCTTCACCGGTTTAGATGCACTCGCAGCGCGGACGTCGGCGCTCTTCACGGCGTAGCCGTCCATGGATGAATTGTCCCAGGGCGGCATGGAAGTGCGTGCGGTGATGTCGCCCGCAAGAACACGCCCGACGCATTCGCTCAGATATATCTGTTCGACTTCCAGCCGCCGAATGTTCGCGAGAATCAACCGGCTCGCGTCGGCGACAGTCTGCATCAGTGAGTGGGGCCTCTGTAGGTCGCAAGCAGGATTGCAATTGCATCGGCAAGTCCGGTCACTTCATCATCGTCAACCGTGTAGTTGTTGAGGAGGAGACTGAACACGAGCTGTTGTGAATCTGCTGTGTTGATGTATCCGGAAAGTGAGCGCGCGTTGCCGATCGATCCGGTCTTCGCCCTGAGATTGTTTTCAGCCGGAGTGTTCTTCAGTCGCTTGCGAAGGGTTCCCGGACCTCCGGGTGTTGCCAGCGCCGCGAGAAAGACGTCGCGATACTCGGGACGCAGCATCACTACGAGCGTGCGTACCACTGTTTCAGGAGATATCAGGTTTCTCCGCGCGAGCCCGCTTCCGTCCGCGATCTGGAACCCGTCCTTCTCGATTCCCCACGCGACCAACTGCCGTTCCACCACGGCAATCCCGGAATCCGGCGAGCCGTATCCGGTTTTTTGAAGTCCCAGCGTGCGAAGCAGGATTTCACCCGTCTGGTTCTGCGAAGGGTTTTCCAGGACGAAAAGAATGTTTCTGAGCGGAAGAGAACTGAATTCAAATATCGTCCTGAGCCCCGTTGTGTCCGCACGCATGGTGGAATCACCCGGAATTCCTCCCACCTTAATCCCTCGCTCACCGAGCGCGCGGTGCAGGTAGAACATGTACGACTTGAGCGGTTGTCTGGATACGACTTCGACGAGAGTGTCTTTCCCCGCCTTGGTTTTCGCGGGGACCTTGTCCATTCCCTCGCTGTAATTCAGCTCGTCTACAGGGGCAGCGTAGTAGTCGTCGAGATACCCAAGCTCCCATCCGTAACCATAGTTCGTTCCGGGGAATGCGTCGCCACCGGGCACGAGATTGCCGGTGATGCGCGTAACTCCGTGCGCACGAAGAGAATCAGCCATGTCCCGCAGCGCGTTCATTGCGTCGTCCTTGCGCATCCGGTCGCTGACAGTTGGATCACCATTGCCTATAACGACAAGTTCTCCTTTCAAAACGCCATTGCGCACCGTGCCTCGGCTCGCGAACCGCGTCGTATACCTGAAGTCCGGACCGAGTTGTGCCAGTGCTACCGCCCCGGTGAGAATCTTCATGTTGGACGCGGGCATCAGAATTTTGCCGGCGTTCCTCGAGTAGAGCGTATCTCCCGTCGAAGGATTCACGATGAGCGCACCGAAATGCGCATTCCGGAATTTTGGCTGTGACATCAGCGAGTCGAGGCTTTGCCGGAATGTTTCGATCGGCCGAGGCGCAGCAACAGGCGCAATGACAGGTGCGACAACGACAGGTTTCAGCTGGGCCGGCGCACACGCTGCACTGAATGCAACAGCTCCGAGAATCAGTTTACGCATTTTGCTATTTACCGCCGCGATATGTCGCACTGAGTGTTTCGTCTTCTGCAATTGTCACGCTCTCGAGTGTTAGCTCTGAGGGAAGTCCTGCCAAAATCTTTTCAAAGATGTAACGCGAAAGATTTTCACCGGAGGGAATCATCTTGCCGTCACCGAATTCCGGGACGTCGAGGTTGATGTTCCTGTGGTCGAAGCGTTGATGCACTTCCCGGTTGAGAAGCGCGTCGAGCATTCCAAGGTCGGCAACGAAACCGGTATCGCCGGCGATCTCCCCGGCGACGGTTATTTCACATGTGTAAGTGTGGCCATGAAAGTTCGGCCACGCGCACGCGCCAAAAGCCTGTTCGTTCCTTTCCTGCGACCAGTCGGGACGACTGTAGCGATGTGCAGCTGAGAACCGGATCCTGCGGGTAAGGTAGGCTTTGGCCATCCGGCAAATTTAAGCCCGTATGAACGTTTCCGGGGATCTGCGCGTATCAGAATCGACACCTTCAAGCATATCCCTGAGGAATTGAAATGAATCGCAGGACCGTCGGTTTACTTGCACTCTCAACATCGGCACTGATTCTGTCCGCCGCTGCGCTTCCAGTGGCACCTGCTGCCTTCACCTTCGTCGTGGCCGAGGATGGCAACACGGCACGGTATCGAGTGCGGGAACAGCTTGCAGGCTTCGATCTTCCGAATGACGCAGTGGGCGAAACCAAGGCCGTGAGCGGCTCAGTCGCACTCGACAAAAAAGGCAATGTGATCCCGGAAGCTTCACGGATCGTTGTTGGAGTCGCCGGGTTGAAGAGCGACAAGGATCGTCGCGATGGATTCATAAAGCGGCGCGTACTTCAGACTGACAGCTTCCCCAACGTCGAGCTCGTCGTGACCAAGATCAACGGGATGAAGCTTCCGGTTCCCAAGTCGGGAACGCGGACATTTACGCTCGATGGCAATCTTACCGTGCACGGCGTAACGCGGCCGACCAGGTGGACTGTAAACGCTGTGTTCAGCGACAGCATCACGACGGGAAGTGCGTCAACGAAATTCACTTTCGCGGATTTCGGACTCAGTCAGCCTCGAGTGCCGATCGTGCTCAGCATCGCTGATACGATCGGCCTCGAGTACGACTTCAAGCTGCGGAATAAGCGCTAACTAATGCTCGTCGGAGTTTACCGATGAGTCATTGCCCAGGAAGCCTTCCGGCGTGGGTGACTCCGGCGGAACCCAGGGAATCGCTCCCTCGATAGACCTCTGCACATCGGTTGTTCCCTCCACCTCGGCGAGAATATTCTCGTCGAGGTGTTCTGCTTCGTCACTCAGGGGCAGGGCACGGTCGCCGAGCAGAAGTCCTTCGGTAGCCACTTCATCGGCGTTGTGATCATCGATCGCATCCGGGCTCGTTGCCCGGCGAATCGGATCGACGACGAGCTCATTGTGGAATTCAACGATGCCGACCTGATCGGTGATGACATGTTCGGCGATGCGAATTTCCGCTTCCGTCCCGACGCGGCCTGAGAGATTGAGAACGCCATCGCGCACGATGACGGTTATGTCTTCCGGGTCCAGTCCTTCGTGGTCGTCGAGCCTGTCGCGTACAAGCTGGCGCAGCTCGCGATCAGAAAGATTTTCGATGTCGCTGATGTTTTCGAAATCCGATGCCATTTTTCCTCCGGTGCCGACGGGCTCAGTTGTTGAACCCGTGTATTTCGGCGACTACCGGAAGAACATGTAAGACAGTCCCGCAGTGATCGAGGGATTGCTCTTCCAGAAGTTCTTCGGCTGGGCCGCCGGAATCACCGACGTGTTGTCGCTCGCCGGTGTGGAGTATTCGGTGGGATAGCGGATCTGGTACATGTGCGTTCCGGCATCCACACGAATCTGAATCCGATCCGTCGGCAGAATCCGAAGTCCGCCGCCGAATGAAAACGCAAAGGTGGTGCCGAATTTGTACGGATCCTTCTCGACCTTGCTGTTCAGCGTTGAGGCGACTCCAGCTCCGACAGCCAGTGAAGGAACAACACCGTGGAAGCTCCGCTGTCCGGTGAGGTTCATGGAAATTCCAAGATCGGCCAGGTAGAGCGGAATGTTGCTGACACCGAGGAAGCGGGTTGCGGCTGGCTTGGTTGGGTCCAGCGCACGACGCTCGGAGAAAACCCGTGATGCGCGCACGAACAGCTGTGCAGGACCGCCGACTCTGACTTCATAGCGCGCACCGACCATCGGACCGCCAGTTGGCGCAACTGCTGCCGGCTCGGTGCCCGCCGCC
>JANLYJ010000417.1:0-10550 GCA_031365555.1 Gemmatimonadaceae bacterium
CGTGGGGAACGATACCGCAGCCTGGTCACACAGTATCCCTGACAATCAACAGCGGGCTTCAGGAAATTTGCGAACGGGCGCTATCTGCTGCTGTTGACAGCCTGAGTGCGTCCGGAGGAGACATCGTAGTGATGAATCCTCATACAGGTGAAGTTCTGGCGATGGCGAGCAAGCGTGCGAATCCAGCCGCTCTGGCCAACACTGCGATCACAGAACCATTCGAGCCTGGTTCCACTCTCAAGCCGTTTGTTGCAGCAGCGCTGCTTGCACGCGGGCGTGCGCGCACCGATGAAATAATCGAGACATATAATGGGCAGTTCAAGCTCGATGGTCGCACAATCACCGACGTCCACAAGGCAGAGAAGCTCACGCTGTCTGAAGTGATTCAGTTTTCCAGCAATATCGGCATCGTCCGGTTTTCCCAGCGTCTTACTGCGCGCGAGAAATATGAAACGCTGCGTGACATGGGCTTTGGAACCCCGACCGGCATCCCACTCCCCGCAGAGGCCGCGGGTACACTGCGTGAGCCGGCGCGCTGGTCCAATACGTCAGCAGCGTCATTGATGATGGGCTACGAAATCGCTGTCACGCCGTTGCAGCTTGTGACCGCGTACAGCGCAATTGCGAATGGCGGCAACCTGCTCGAGCCGCTGATCGTAAAGGAAGTGCGCAACCCGGACGGAGAAGTTGTGTTTCGCGCGCGCACGCGGGTTGTGCGCCGAGTGATGCCGGAGAAAATTGCAGACTCACTGCTAATGATGCTGCGCAATGTCGTGCAGAGCGGTACAGCGGTGAAAGCGGACCTGGTAAACTTCGAGGTGGCCGGCAAGAGTGGGACTGCGCGCCGTGTAGAAGGCGGGCATTACCTCGCCGGGAATTACACGGCATCGTTTGTCGGTCTCTTTCCCGCCGACGATCCGCAGTATGTGGTCCTGGTGAAACTCGATAGTCCGAAGAACGGATATTACGGTGGTGACATTGCCGCCCCTGTTACGCGTCACGTGCTTCGTGCAGCTCTGGCTGCACGCGATGCGGCGCTGGATCGTGGCGGACTGCTCGTCGCTACGCGGAAGGATACCACTCGCCCGGATTCGCTGGCGGCGATTGCAAAGAAGCCGGAGTCCACACGCGTCGCAGAAGTGCGAACGCCAATCGTTGGTCGGGACACTATCGATCCGGCAGTTCTAGCGCCTCCGCCGCGACCAGCCGTTGCTGCAATTCCGAACGACACTACGCTGAGACTTCCCGTTCGTTATCACGTCCCTGAGAAGCAGAGCGACCAGCGACCCGTTCCCTACATTACCGGAATGACCGTTCGCGACGCAGTGCGCGCGCTGCACGAGGCGGGATTCAGGGTTTCACTCTCGACTGGAAACTCGCTCAGCCTGAGTCCGGCTTCCGGTACCCTCGCATTAGCGGGAAGTCTTGTCCGCCTGTCACGGCCCAAGTGAACGAATTTCCGGTCGCTGACGTAGTTGAGGCTCTCGACCGGGAAAAAATTCTGGTTCAGGTAGTGGGGACAATTCCGCCAACTGCAAACAGCATTACCGACGACAGTCGTCGCGTGAAACCGGGCTCGCTTTTCATCGCCGTGTCCGGCGTTTCTCGCGATGGTCATGAGTTCATTCCGTCCGCGCGCGAGAGTGGTGCGGTTGCTGTCGTTTGTGAGCACGCCATCGACTATCCAATACCGCAAATTGTAGTCAGCAACGGTCGGCGCGGTGCAGCCGCAGCTGCCGCTGCCGCATATCACAATCCTGCCCGGACGCTCTCGATTATCGGCGTAACCGGCACCAATGGAAAGACAACCAGTGCCGGAATGCTGCGGCACTTGATGGACTCGAACTCGGCGAGAAGCGCGTCTATCGGGACTGTCGGTGTGCTGGTTGGCAGCGAGGGGGACGCTCTCGATGGCGGAGATGACCTCACCACGCCAGGACCGGTGGAGCTGCAGCGTGTACTTCGTGCGCTGGTCGATCGGCAGGTGCGCCAGGTTGCCATGGAGGTGTCGTCGCACAGCCTCGATCAGAAACGCGTAGATGGTCTCAAGTTCGACGCGGCTCTTTTCACGAATCTGACGCGCGACCATCTCGATTATCATGGAACGATGGAGAAGTATCGCGATGCGAAGGCGCGCTTACTCGATTATTTGAAACCGGACGGTGTGGCAGTTGTGAATGCCGATGACCCGGCCTGGGAAACACTCCCGATTGCGGGGTCGCCGGTGCGCTTCGGCATCAGGAAAAAAGCTGACATCATGGCGCGTGGAATCGTGCTCACATCCGCAGGGAGTACCTGGGAGCTTTGTGAGGGGCCCAGGTGTTATCCGGTAGAACTGCCGATGCTCGGGGATTTCAACGTGGTGAACGCACTTGGCGCGGCTGCCGCCATGTGGGGACTGGGAACACCGCTCGCTGAAGTTGCTGAAAAACTCAAAACAATTCCGCAAGTACCGGGACGTCTCGAGATCATATCCCGCAAACCGGCAGTCATCCGGGATTATGCGCACACACCGGACGCGCTCGAGCGAGCGTTACGGGCGCTGCGTGCGATTACGCCAGGGCGGCTCATCTGTGTGTTTGGATGCGGTGGTGACCGCGACAAGGGGAAGCGCCCTCTCATGGGGCGCGCAGCACAGGAGCTGGCCGACATTGCAATTGTCACAAGCGACAATCCGAGAACCGAGCCGCCCGACACCATCATTGACGATATTGTAGCTGGCATGAAAACGAAAAATCACGAACGGATAACCGACAGGCACGAGGCGATCGAGCGGGCTCTTTCGCTTGCTGGAGCAGACGACCTCGTTCTCCTCGCCGGGAAGGGCCATGAGACATACCAGATCCGCGGAACCGAGAAGTTTCCTTTTGACGAAAAAGCAATTGTCGCTGCTCTGACCGGAGCATCGCAGTGAACGGCTTCTGGACGCTCGATGCCGTTTCCGACGCGCTGGGCGACATGCTCAGGGAGGCGCGTCCGCGCGGAACGCAGCGGCTCGCAGGCATTACCACGGATTCCCGCAAAATCGACAAGGGCCAGCTTTTCGTCGCGCTCAAAGGTGAAAACTTCGACGGGCACAATTTCGTGGCGACCGTTGCCGCGGCGGGTGCAGGTGCAGTTTTGATCTCTGATGCAACCTGCGCTGCGAACATTGGCATTCCGGCATTCGTTGTAGATGACACTCTGGTCGCACTCGGTCGTCTCGGCACATACTGGCGTCGAGCGTGGGGCAAGACCGTAATTGGCGTCGCAGGCAGCAACGGAAAAACGAGCACCAAAGAACTGCTGCGTGCTGCACTCGGACAGACCTTTGAAGTTCACGCAACTACGGGCAACCTGAACAACAGGATCGGAGTTCCGCTCACGCTTCTCGCAATACAACACGAGAGCGACGTGGCGGTTGTCGAGCTCGGCACAAGCCTGCCCGGAGAGGTTGCAATTCTGCGCGACATTGCGCTTCCGGATATTGCGATCGTTACGTCCGTAGCCGAAGAACACCTTGAAGGTCTTGGAGACCTCGAGGGTGTGCTCCGCGAGGAAGTCGCTGTCTTCGAGGGTATTTCTGTCGGGATTGTTCCCAGCGGCCAGCCGGAGATTGGCGAAGCGGCGAAAGGGAAAGCCAAACGGATTGTTTCTGCTGGACTGGACGCGGGAGATGTGAAGGCGACCAGCTGGGAGATAAGTCCTGAAGGTCTTGGAAAGGTCGTCTACTCCGACGTAGAATTCGCTCCTCCGATTCGAGGTGCACACAATCTTCGAAACATGATGCTCGCCATCGCGGCAGCGGTGGAGTGCGGAGTGGATCCGGCCGCTGCGGCGCGCGGAATCAGCAGCATGCCGCAGCCGAAGATGCGTGTTGCCTGGGAGAAAATTGGAAATGCAATTCTGATCAATGACGCCTACAACGCCAATCCCGGCTCGACGCGGGCGGCCATCGAGTTGATTTCATCCTCGGGCGATTCGCGCCAGCGGGTGATCGTGCTTGGAACCATGCGTGAGCTCGGCCCAAGGTCCGCGGAATGCCACGACGACATCGCGGCGGTTGCTCTTAAGTCCGGTGCCCAAATCGTGGCCGGCATCGGTGAGTTCGCGCAGGCGCTGGACAGGGTGGGTAAAAACGACGATCGGGTGGTCACAGCCGATGATGTTGAAGACCTTTGGCCCAAGTTGGCCCCCCGCCTTGAGCCTGATGCGATTATTCTATTGAAAGCTTCGCGGGGCGTACAGTTGGAACGCGTTGTACCACACATCACAGCCTGGGCCGGTCACTAGTGCTTAATTATCTGCTGACACCGCTGGTGAAGTATTTCGGCTTTCTGCGAATCTTCAACTACATCTCTTTTCGGGCTGCAGGTGCTGCGGTCTCGGCGTTGCTCCTGACATTCGTGTTTGCGCCGATGATCATTCGCAGGCTGCGCAGCATGAAACTGCATCAGGTGATCAGGGAAGGCACCCCTGATTCGCATCAGGAGAAGAAGACGACGCCTACAATGGGTGGCCTCATCATCCTGCTCGCGACCTTCATACCCACTCTGTTCTGGGCGAAGCTCACAAACAGATACGTGCTCATCGCGCTCTTCTCGATGCTCTGGATGGGAATCATCGGCTTCCTCGATGACTATCTCAAACTCAAGCAGCGCCTGCTCGGAAGAAAAGAGAACACCGGGCTCGTTGAGAAGTACAAGCTTGGCGGCCAGCTGATATTGGGCTTGGTGCTTGGCTATTCGCTCTGGCAGTTTCCCGTTTCGACTCTGCCCGGCGCATCTACGACTCTTCCGTTCTATAAATATCTGCTGATTGTGCCGGCAAGTGCCGGCCTCGGATGGCTGTACGTCCTTTTCGTGACTTTTGTTATCACGGGAGCTACCAACGCGGTGAACATCACCGACGGTCTCGACGGACTTGCGGCGGGACTGACGGCAATTGCGATCCTGACCTTCGCACTGTTCGCCTACTTCATTGGCCGGTACGATGCTTCGCAATACCTGCAGCTTTTCTATCTGCGCGGTGCAGGGGAGCTGACAGTTTTTTGCGCAGCGATCATGGGAGCATGTATCGGGTTTCTCTGGTACAACACCCACCCAGCGCAGGTTTTCATGGGTGACACTGGCTCGCTCGCGCTCGGCGGTGCGCTCGGCGCTGTTGCCATTCTCCTCAAGTCAGAGTTTCTCCTCGTGCTGGTCGGCGGCGTATTCGTAGCCGAGATGACGTCGGTGATTATCCAGCGTGTGGTGTTCAAGATCAGGAAGAAGCGACACGGTGTGGACTACGCAAAAGCGAACAGGGTATTTCGTCGAGCTCCGCTGCACCATCATTTCGAGATGGGCGGCTGGGACGAAGCGCAGGTTGTGGTTCGCTTTTGGATCCTGGGCATCCTGTGCGCATTCCTGGCACTGGGCACGATCAAACTCAGATGATTTTCGACCCGCCGCTCCCCCGCGGCGGAGAGATCGCGATTGTGGGTCTCGGTCGCAGCGGCCTTGCTGCAACAGAGCTTCTCAGGCGAAGCGGCGCCGCTGTTTATGTATCGGATGGAACGGAATCCCCTGCAATGGCTGCTGCGGCTCTACGCGCGAGACAGTGGGGAGCAGAAGCTGACGTAGGCCGGCACGATCTCGACCGCATTGGGCGCGCTTCACTCCTTGTCGCAAGCCCGGGAATAAGCCCGAAGGCACCGCCAATCGTGGCTGCAGCCGGAAAGCATGTTCCGATCGTGAGCGAAGTGGAGATCGGGCTGAGGGCTCTCAAAAAGTCCAAATACATCGCGGTAACCGGAACGAACGGCAAAAGCACAACTACTTCGCTGATCGCGCATCTCCTGCGGGGACTTGGCGCGAACGCCGCCGAGGCAGGGAATATCGGCACGCCGCTTTCAAGCTACGCTTTGGAGGACAGTCCACCTGACTGGATTGCTCTCGAGATGTCGTCGTTTCAGCTGCACGACACGCCGTCGATTGCGCCGGAAGTGGGTGTGCTAACGAATCTTTCGCCCGACCATCTCGACCGGTACGAGTCGGTAAAGCAGTACTACGCTGATAAGGCTCTGCTTTTCCGGAATGCATCCGATCGGTCAAACTGGGTGATCAATGGAGATGATCGCGAAGTTCTGAAGATGACCCACGGGATTCGAGGCCGTATTTATCGCTTCAGCCTCAAGGGATCGGGTGATGCGCATTACAAAGCGGGCGGGGACGGCGGAATCATCCTGAACGGGAAGACGGTGTTGAACGCCTCGGACCTTCCCGTTTTGGGTGAGCACAATATCGCCAACGTCCTGGCCGCACTACTCGCAGTTTCGATTTCGCATCCGAAATTCCAGAAAGCAGATGCGCTGGCGATGCTGGCGGAAGGTGTGCGTACGTTCAAGGGACTCCCTCACCGCCTCGAGATCGTCGCGGAGAAAAACGGAGTTCTGTGGATAAACGACTCGAAGGCAACAAACGTGAGCTCGACACTGGTAGCTATTCAGAGCATGCAACGCCCATTCGTCCTGCTCCTTGGCGGCAGGCACAAGGGCGAGTCGTATTCAGCGCTCATCGAACCGATTAAGCGGCTTTGCAAAAAGGTCATTGCCTACGGGGAGAGTGCGGAGCTGATTCGAAAAGATTTACGCTCGGCAGTAGACGTTGAGATGGCCGGAAACGATTTTGAGGGAGTGATCGAAGCTGCGAAGAAAAACGTCAGGAATGGAGACGCCGTTCTGTTGTCGCCGGCGTGCTCGAGCTACGACATGTTCAGCAACTTCGAGGAGCGTGGTGAACGCTTCAGAACCATCGTCGGAGCAATGAGTGAGTGAAGCAGTAGCGGGAATCAAATACCGCTGGCGTGTTGGCTGGGAGGCCCGCGCGCTTATTGTGCTGACCTGGGTTCTGCTTGCATGGGGACTCGCGACAGTGCACAGCGCGAGTGCGATTACTGCCATGCAGAACGGCTACGGAAATTTCTTTTTCGTGTCACGGCAGCTGATTGGTATCCTGGTAGGCATGGTGCTTTTTGCCATTGCGGCCAAGAAAGACGCGGAAGTGTGGGAGAGGCTGGCATGGCCTGTAATGATTGCGACGATTGTCATGCTCGCGCTCGTCATCATGCCTTTTACCGAATCCATTGCCCCTGCTGTGCATGGATCGAGACGTTTTCTGTTTGGACGCTCGATCCAGCCTTCGGAAATTGCAAAGCTCGCAGTCGTAATCTGGACATCCATGCTGCTCGTGAAGAAGGGAGAGCAGATGCGCCACCTGAGCAAGGGACTGCTTCCTTTCCTGGTGGTAATTGGCCTGCTCGACATCCTGGTAATTCTCGAGCCGGATCTTTCCGTCGCGATGATGTACACACTCGTGCTGGGAATCATTCTGTTCGCCGGTGGCGTGCGCATTGGGCACTTCGTCGCACTGGGCGTTTTTGCCATTCCTGTTTTATGGAATCAGATGCAGCGTTTGAACTACGTGCTGCTTCGCATGACTTCATTCTTCACTCCGGGCAGCGCGCCTGAGCATGTTGGTTATCAGCTCAAGCAATCGCTGATCGCGGTCGGATCAGGGCAGCTGCTGGGTGTGGGTTTCGGCCGAGGGCGACAACAGTACGGCTTTCTGCCCTTTGCCTACGACGACTTCATTGGTGGGACCATTGGTGAGGAGCTCGGATTCATTGGCCTGGTACTCCTTATTCTCTTGTTTGCAGCATATGCAGCGCTCGGCTTCCGTATTGCAAAGAACGCCAGGACTCCGTTCCTCCAGTACACGGCAATCGGAATTACCGCTACCACAGTCATAACTGCTTATCTGCACATTGGAGTTGCAATCGGGCTGCTTCCCACAACCGGACTGACCCTGCCATTCATTTCATACGGACGCTCTAATCTCGTACTCACGCTGCTCATGACGGGAATTCTCGTGAACATCGGGAGTACCCGGGAGAAAGTGCACGGGGCCGATGCGACGAACCCGATGATGAGCCGCGCCGGAACGTTGGAACCGGCAGGGCGTTACTAGATGCGTGTCGTGTTTGCAGGAGGGGGCACGGGCGGGCACCTTTACCCGGCGATTGCGATAGCGCACGCGCTCATGAAGCAGTCTTCCGAGATCGAGCCTTTTTTCATCGGCGCTCGGCGCGGTATCGAAAAAGACGTTCTTCCGGGAACAGGTTTTCCGTATGAGCTGCTAGAGCTGCATCCGCTTTATCGCAGTCGTGTTTGGGAGAACTGGCGCACACTGGTGGGAGCCGTGAGTGCTTGGCGCACCATAGGGAAGCACTTTCGACAACAGCGTCCCGCGTGCGTGGTGGGTACCGGTGGATATGCGTCGGGTCTGGCTCTCGCCTATGCAGTTGCGCACGGAATTCCGATTGTGCTGCAGGAACAGAACAGTCACCCGGGAATAACGGCGCGATTTTTCAGCCGGTACGCGAAGCAGATTCACGTTGGATTTCCTGAAGCACGGCTGCTTTTGTCGGCGAAAACCCAGGCGGCTGTGTGCGACACCGGCAATCCGATTGAACCGCCAGTGAATCCGCGGCCCGACAAGACTGAAGCTCATGCGAGATGGAGTTTTCCCGAAGACGCAACTGTGCTGCTCGTTTACGGTGGCAGTCAGGGTGCGAAAGCAATCAATGATGTCGTCGCGAAGTGGATCGACGGTGGAATCCCCGAAGGACTGCGGGTCATCTGGGGAACAGGAAAGAAAAGTTTTGATGACTACAAGCAGTATGAGTCGGGCACTGTCAGGGTGCGCGCCTACCTGTCTCCCATAACCGAAGCGTACGCGGCAACCGATTTTGCAATCTCACGCGGTGGCGCGATGGCCACCGCAGAATTGTGCGCCTGGGGAATTCCGCCAATCGTAATTCCGCTACCCACTGCAGCCGCCGATCACCAGACGTCGAACGCGCGTGCACTTGCACAGGCGGGCGCGGCCGAGTGGATACCACAGTCGCAGTTTACGGTTGAACGGCTGGATAGTTCTATAAAAGTGTTGCTCAATGATCCGGCGCAGCTAGACGCGCGGAAGCAAGCGGCACTCGATCGCGCGCGTCCCGATGCGGCTGCATCGATTGCGCGCACCATTATGGACCTGATCGGCCCAACCAAGTAGTGCTGCTCGATACTTCGGACAAACGACCAGTCCACTTCGTCGGCATTGCCGGCGCGGGAATGCGTGCACTCGCTGAGCTGTTCGTGCGTCGCGGAGTTTCCGTCACCGGTTGTGACAACAACATTGAATCGGCCCGGGATCTCACAGAGAAGGGAATTACGCTGCAAGGGCCCCATGACGCGGCACATGCAGAAATCGCGCGGGCCATTGTCATATCCTCTGCCATCAAGCGCGACATGCCCGAGCTGGTGCGCGCACGTGAGCTGGGGATCCCGGTGGTAAGACGTGCCGAAGCTCTGGGCGAAGCTGTGAGTGGCAAGGAGCTCGTTGGAATTGCAGGAACACATGGCAAGACAACCACGACCGTGATGACGACCGAAGCTTTGACTGCTGCGGGTTTGAATCCGACAGGTATAGTGGGCGGGAGAGTTGCATCGTGGGACGGAAATCTCAGTGCGGGCGGTGAGGAAGTTTTCATCGTGGAGTCGGATGAGTATGACCGTTCATTTCTCGCACTCAAGCCGACGGTTGCGGTAGTAACGAACATCGAAGCCGATCATCTCGATATCTACGCGGACCTGGACGACATTCGCGGCGCTTTCGCACAGTTCGTCGCTCCCGCTCGTTTCATCGTGCTGTGTGCGGACGACAAGACTGCCAATTCGCTCCCCACACCGAGCACCGCTGAAGTTATTCGTTATGGCACTGAGTCCGCGGATGCGCGACTGGTCGCAACCAACATCGTTCCGTCATCAGATGGCACGCGCTTCGATGTAATTTACGATCGCAAGCCGTTTTGTTCAGTCGTGCTTCCCATTCCTGGCGTGCACAATGTTCGGAATGCGCTGGCTGCGCTCGGTGCAGGCATCGCGCTTAATGCCGATCCCAAGAGACTCAGCGAAGGCCTGGGACGCTACACTGGCGTTGAGCGCCGCTTCCAGCGACTGGGTGATTACAGCGGTGTTACGATCGTGGACGATTATGCACATCATCCGAGCGAGATCGCTGCAACCTTGCAGGCGGCACGGGCGACGTTCCCGGGGCAGCGCATAGTGGCGGCGTTCCAGCCGCACCTGTATTCACGCACCAGGGATTTCTGCGTCGAGTTTGCGTCCGCCCTCGCGGAAGCTGACGAAACGTTCCTGCTCGACCTGTATCCTGCGCGCGAGCAACCAATTGAAGGCGTGTCGTCGCGTATGATCTCAGACGAGATGCGACGCCTTGGTGCGCCGCCGCGCTGGGAAGGGCCGCGTGATGGTGCCACGCAAGCGCTCAGGGATATCGTCAAGGAAGGCGACGTGGTGATCACCATTGGTGCAGGTGATGTGACGCGCACTGCATATGAATTGAAAGAGGGGCTCTCCAGGTGAGTGAGTTGCTCGATGAGCCTTTGGCTCCACCGCCCCGAAGGCGGGGACGGCGCATGCTTGTCACTCTTCTCCTGTTTCTCGCAATCACTTCGGT
>JANLYJ010000486.1:0-3964 GCA_031365555.1 Gemmatimonadaceae bacterium
CTCGAGCTCAAGGACATGGACCTCGTTGAGATGCATGAGGCTTTTGCCGCGCAGGTACTTTCCAATCTTCGCGGGTTCGAATCCCAGTCGTGGGCAGAGCGCGCAGGATTTTCGTCTCCTGTAGGCGAAGTCGATCGCGACCGCCTGAATGTGATGGGTGGATCCATTTCAATTGGCCACCCGTTTGGTGCGACGGGATCGAGGATCACTGTGACGCTGCTGAACGAGTTGCGAAGGCGTAATAAGCAGTTCGGACTCATGACCGTTTGCGCAGCAGGCGGAATGGGATTCTCGATGGTCGTGGAGCGAGCATGAGTCTCTCAGTCACCACATCCATTCATGACGGAATCGCGATCGTCACGCTCGACCTGCCGGACAGTCCCGTCAACATCATCACACGCGGCGTTCGAGATGAGTTCGTCACGCTCTTCGATCGACTCGAGCGCGATCCAAATGTGCGCGGAGCGATCCTAATAAGCGCCAAGAAAGACAATTTCATTGCGGGCGCAGACATCGACGAATTTCTGAAGCTGGGCACAGCGTCGGCACTCGAGAGATTGAGCCGGGACGGCCAGCTTTTACTGGATTCAATGGAACGCATGCGCATTCCAGTCGTTGCTGCCATCCACGGAGCATGTCTTGGCGGGGGACTCGAAGCAGTTCTCGCCTGCCGTTACCGGATCGCAACCGATCATGCAAAGACAGTGTTCGCTCTGCCCGAGGTGCAGCTCGGATTGATTCCGGGCGGCGGCGGAACCCAGCGGCTTCCAAAGCTGGTCGGGCTTCGCACTGCGCTCGACATGATCCTTACCGGCAAGAATATTCGCGCAAAGAAAGCTCTGCAGATGGGCCTCGTTGACGAGATGGTACATCCATCGATCCTGCGAAAAGTTGCGATGCAGCGCGCGCGCGAGCTCGCGGAGGGAACACGCAAGCCGGAGCGGAAGAGCGGAGGCATCACGGCTTTCGCGCTCGAAGGAAACTCAGCCGGCCGTTCTTTCGTATTGAAAAAGGCACGCGAGTCTGTTCTCGAAAAAACTCAGGGCAACTATCCGGCGCCGCTTGCTGCCCTGGAAGCAGTCGCGGCGGGGTACAGCGGTGGGAAGGCTCACGGCTACAGTGAGGAATCAAGACTGTTTGGGGAGATGGGTGCCACTGACGTATCCCGGCAGCTCGTGTCGCTTTTCTTTGCTACAACTGCTCTCAAGAAAGATCCCGGCGTTGCGTCAGATGTGAAGCCGAGCGATGTCGATCGCATTGCAATACTCGGTGCTGGCTTCATGGGCGCCGGAATCGCATCGATCGCGATTCAGCAGGGAACGATGGTCCGTCTGAAAGACGCCGACCATACACGCGTTGCGAAGGGATTTGCCGCAGTCCGTGATGTCGTGAAGGAGCGGCTTGTCCGGAAGCAGATCACGCGCACGCAGTTCAGCGACAACATGTCGCTGATTGGTGGGACTACTGATTATTCGGGCTTCGGCGGCGTGGATCTCGTGATCGAAGCTGTGTTCGAGGACCTCGCCGTAAAGCACAAAGTCCTGGAAGAGGTCGAAGCAGTGATCGGTGATCAGGCGATTTTTGCCTCGAACACCAGCACGATTCCAATTGCGAGAATTGCGGAAGCATCGCGGCATCCGGAGCGGCTGCTCGGAATGCATTTCTTCTCGCCGGTTCACAAGATGCCCCTGCTCGAAGTCATTGTGACTCCGGCAACGCTCGATGAAGTGACGGCGACCGTTGTGGCGTACGGGAAGAAACTCGGGAAGACTGTCATCGTCGTCAACGACGGTCCCGGTTTTTACGTGAACCGGATTCTTTCGCCGTATATAAATGAAGCGGGTCGTCTAATGGACGAGGGCACGCCAATCGACCAGATCGACAAGGCTTTAGTCGACTTCGGATTTCCGGTTGGGCCCATCACCTTGATCGATGAAGTCGGCCTCGATGTCGCCGCCAAAGCAGGGAAAATAATGTCGGATGCTTTTGGTGCCCGGCTTACGCCGCCGGCATCGGTTGCCCGTGTTGTTGAAGCAGGGCGCTATGGTCGAAAGGTAAAAAAGGGTTTCTACAAATACGACGAAAACGGGAAGAAGGGAGAAGTTGATACCGAGGTGTACTCACTATTCCGAACAGCTCCGACTGACAAGGCCAGGACAGCCGATGGAGCCCCAGTTGTTCAGGGTGTTGCGACAGCCGAGATCCAGCAGAGATGTGTTTTGGCATTGCTGAACGAAGCGGCTCGCTGTCTGCAGGAAGGGGTTATTCGCTCGGCACGCGACGGCGATGTTGGAGCAGTGTACGGTTTTGGTTTCCCTCCGTTCCGCGGAGGCCCGTTCCGGTACATGGATTCGCTGGGCGCGCAAGCGTTGGTCCAGCAGCTCGAAGAATTGAATGGACGCTTTCCCGGCAGGTTCGAGCCGGCGGACAATCTGGTTGAGATGGCTCGCAAAGGATCACGCTTCCATACGGATGCCAAAAGTTGATTAAGCCCATTCGGGCCCGCGATGCCATGATCATTCTGGTAGCGCTCGTTGCATGTGTTCCCATTCTGGCGCGAACGCCGTTGAATTCGCCGAAGACGAGAGCTGAAGCAACAGGATTTCGGGAAACTTCCCGTTACTCGGATGTGATCGCATTCATTGACTCGCTGCATGATCGCCCACTGACCTTCGGATCAATCGGCAAGACGAACGAAGGCCGTGAGATCCCGTACATCATCGCATCGTACCCGCAGGTGTCCACTCCGGACGAGGCTCGTGCACTGGGCCGTCCGATAGTTTATGTGCAGGGCAACATCCACGCGGGCGAAGTTGAAGGGAAGGAAGCGCTGCTCGCACTTGTGCGCGACCTGAGTGCAGCGCCAAGACCGAACGTGCTCGATTCAATCGTCCTGATTGCAGTGCCTATCTACAATGCCGACGGGAACGAAAGGTTCGCATCGCAGAGCGTGAATCGTACTGAACAGAACGGGCCTGAGATGGTTGGCTCACGCGCCAATGCCCAGGGACTGGATCTCAATCGCGACTACATAAAGGCGGAAGCGCCCGAGACGCGCGCATCACTCGCCATGTTCAATGCGTGGGATCCTGATGTATTTGTCGATCTGCACACGACCGACGGCAGCTATCACGGGTACGCGCTTACTTACGCGCCCCCTCTCAATCCGGCGTCGCCGCTTGGCGTTTATGCACGCGACTCGATGCTGACTGTGTTGCGTGCGCGAATGAAAGCACGCCACAATTTCGAGACCTTTGATTACGGCGACTTCATCTCTGAAGACACGCTGTCGAAAGGCTGGGAGACCTTCGATTCGCGGCCGCGATTCGGAACGAACTACTACGGGCTTCGGGGAAGAATCTCATTCCTGAGCGAAGCGTTTTCGCACGATCCGTTCGAGAAGCGAATCGCTTCGACATATGCATTTACTAGAGAAATTCTGTCGCTCGTGGCTGAACGCGCTCCGACCATCCAACATTCCCGGGAGACTGGGCGCATAAGGCCGAGTCAAATTGCTTTGCGATCGCGCATTGTCGCAGCTCCCGACTCGCAGCCCGTTGTTGCGGAGGTGCTCACGAAAACTGGCGACACGCTTCGCACAGCTCCGGGAGTTCGTCGAGGATATCGCAGAACCGGTGTCTTCAAGGCCGTGAACATGCCAGTGTATGACCGCTTCACTGCGACCTTGATGCGAAGCGTTCCGAAGGGCTATTTGCTCGATCCAGCCGACACGGTAACTGTCGCGAAGCTCAAACTTCACGGAATCAGGGTAGACACGCTGAATACCACCAGCCTGCCAACCATATCGACGTTTGTCATCGATAGCGTTGTGAGGTCGACTCGCGTATTTCAGGGGCACAACGAAATTCGCCTGGTTGGACGCTGGTCGCCTGAGCAGCAAGTTCCAGCTCGACGTGGCGATTTGTACGTAGCTGCTGATCAATCGCGCGGACTTCTGGCCGCA
>JANLYJ010000514.1:0-28169 GCA_031365555.1 Gemmatimonadaceae bacterium
ACATGAACGTGCTGCTCGCAGAAGCCGAAGTGCCGTATGATCAGCTGGCAGAGATGGACGAGATTAATCCGCAGTTTGAGCAGACGGATGTTGTGCTTGTTGTGGGTGCGAATGACGTGGTGAATCCGGCTGCGCGTAGTGATACATCCAGCCCAATTTACGGGATGCCGATTCTTGATGTGGACAAGGCGCGAAACGTCATCGTGTTGAAGCGATCCATGAATCCCGGATTTGCCGGGATCGAGAACGAGCTATTCTATAGAGCCAATACCCGGATGCTGTTTGGCGACGCAAGGAAGTCGCTGGCTGCGCTGATCGAGGCTGTAAGAGCGAGCTAGAAGTTTTCCGCCCGCTCCACTTTGATTTTCACATTTGCACGCTTGACGCACTCCTACATTTCACTCGTACTCCTTTGACAATGCTTCTCGGACTCCGCACAGTAGTCTTCAAAGTCACAGATCTCGAAAAAGCCAAAAACTGGTATTCCAAAGTTTTTGGAATCGAACCCTATTTTGACCAGCCGTTCTACGTTGGATATCAGCACGGCGGATTCGAGCTGGGACTGGATCCTTCCTCTGAGAACCGGAAGCCCGGCCTGGGCGGCTCGACTGCGTACTGGGGAGTCGCTGATCTGGCAGCAACGCTGCAGGAGCTGGAGAAGAAAGGCGTGAGCGTTCTCGTGGGCCTCCAAGAAGTCGGAGACGGAATCAAAGTCGCTACGATCACGGATCCATTTGGAAACGAGATCGGCCTGATCGAGAATCCTCACTTCAAGCTTCCATAATTGGAAGCACAACAATTGGTCTTGCTGACCGCCGGAGTTCTGGCGGTCGCATTCCTGTATTCCTCTGTGGGTCATGCAGGTGCTTCGGGATACATCGCCGTGATGTCACTGCTCGGACTGGCACCCACGGTGATCAAGCCAACCGCGCTCGTCCTCAATATCATCGTCGCATCGATTGCTGCAGCCCAGTTTTATCGGGCGGGGCATTTCTCGTGGGATCTGTTCTGGCCTTTTGCATTGCTCGCAATTCCATCCGCTTTCCTCGGCGGATACGCGCATATCCCCACGCACGCATTCCAGATTCTCGTCGGAGTGGTCCTGCTTTTCTCGGCGTTTCGCTTTCTGATTGTGTCTCACCAGGACGCCGTTGTGGGCAGTCCGCCGAGGTCCGTCGCGCTCGCAATTGGCGCTGGTCTCGGACTCCTGTCGGGACTGACAGGTACCGGGGGTGGGATTTTCCTCACACCGCTTCTCCTCATCAAACGCTGGGCGAAAGTAAAAACGGCGGCTGCGGTTTCGGCTGTATTCATCCTGGCGAATTCGATTGCCGGCCTGATGGGAAATTTTGCCAGCACGCAGAACCTGCCAGCTGTCGCCATACCGCTGGGAGTTGCTGCGATTATTGGCGGTACAGCGGGATCATACCTGGGTAGCAATCGGCTCCCCCAAACCGCCATTAAACGCCTGCTCGCCGTTGTCCTCTTAATAGCGGGCACAAAGCTGATTTTCACTGCGTAAATGCCCGAAACTGACGGCCCTCGCAGCGCGTAAGAATCTTATATTGAAGCGCTCTCGCGGCGGAGCTTTCCTGGCCCGCCGCGATTTTTAGGTAACCCACTCGCCACGATGGCTGAAAATACAATTGAAATCCGGAACGTCGGAAAGCGATACGCCGAACATGTAGCAGTTCGCGACCTTTCTCTCTTCGTTCCCAGAGGCGCAGTCTATGGATTGCTCGGTCCCAACGGGGCCGGCAAGACCACAACCATCCGGATGCTGCTCAACATCATCGCTCCGGACTCGGGAACCATCAACATTTTCGGTCAGCCAAATACTGATCCGCGAATCACAAACCGGATCGGGTACCTCCCTGAAGAACGCGGTCTGTACCGCAAAATGCAGGTGCGTCGCGTACTTCGATTTCTGGCGGAGCTTAAGGGTGTACCCGCCAAAGTTGCAGACAAGCGCATTGACCAATGGCTCGAACGTCTCGATCTCAAGACTGCCGAAAAAGACTGGGGCGCGTCCAAAATCGACGAACTGTCGCGCGGAATGCAGCAGAAGGTTCAGTTCATCGGAACGCTCCTGCATGACCCCGACCTGGTGATCCTGGACGAACCGTTCAGTGGTCTCGATCCAATCAATGCGCAGGCGCTCAAGGACACCATTGTCGAACTGAAGGAGCGCAACAAGACCGTGATCTTCAGCACGCACCTCATGGATAACGCTGAAAGACTTTGTGATTCCGTATGCATCATCGCGCGCGGCGAGAAAGTCCTGGATGGCAGCGTTGTGAGCGTTAAGGAAGAGCACGGCAATCGCAGCATCGCGCTCGCTGTGACAGATCGATCACACGGAGCCGTCGGGACAATTCTCAATGACCGTTCACTCGTCAACCGCGTTGACGATTCAAACCGTTTCTTCGAGATAGAGCTCGCTCCCAGCGCCGATCCGCAGGTTCTGCTGCGGCGTCTGGTAGAAGCGGGTGTTGGAATTCAAAGATTTGAGATGGTGCAGCCTTCGCTGCACCAGATCTTCCTGGAAAAGGTCGGCGCAACTGGCGTCGAAGAGGGGATGACCGGACATGGCTAAACTTTGGGCAATCATCAAGCGCGAATATCTCGAGCGCGTCCGCTCGAAATGGTTCGTCATCGCAACGATGTTCGGGCCGATTATCATGGGCGCTCTGGTAATCGTTCCCGCATACATCACGGCGAAGAGCAAGTCTACGGAAGCGATTTTCAACAGCACCATTCTCGACGCTACGACCACGGGGATTGGTGATCGCATCTCACTCGCAATAGTTGGCAATAATCCGAAAGCGACTGTACGGCCAAAGGTGATTGTAGTTCCGCCCTCCGCGCTGTCACAGGCGGAAAGCACAGCAACTCGCGACGTAGTCGAGCGCCGGCTGAACGGATACATCGTGCTCGACCAGCAGACTCTGGCGGGTGAGCGTGCACGCTATGCGGGCCGCAGTGCAACTTCGATCCCTGACATGGAGCGTGTTCGCAGTGCCATCAGGCAGACGATCGTTGCCATGCGTCTCGAGAAAGCCGGCGTGAATCCGGACAGCATCAAGGAGCTCACGTTCATGCCGCTTTCACTTTCCAGCGAGCGTATTACGGACAAGGGCCGTGGCGGCTCTGGCACGGTGAGCATCATCTTCGCGGCAGCAATCGCATTTCTTCTCTACATGTCGATCGTGCTTTATGGGCAGAATGTCCTGCGAGGCGTGCTTGAAGAAAAGACGAATCGTGTCGCGGAAGTCGTAGTTTCGAGTGTCCCGCCTGAAACCCTGCTTGCAGGCAAGGTCATTGGTGTCGGCGGAGTGGGGCTTACCCAGCAGGTGATATGGGCGCTTACCACATTTGCAATGATGAAGGCTCGCGCTCCGATCATGGAGAAGATGGGGCTCACTGCCGCGCCATTCAGCATGCCTGACATCGGGTGGGGAACTGCGGTTCTGCTCGTCGTGTTCTTCGTGCTCGGCTTCACTTTCTACGCCGCGCTCTATGCAGCAGCAGGATCTGCAGTCAATACTGAGCAGGAAGCACAACAGGTTGTACAGCCGCTCATTCTGATGCTGGTTGGGACGGCTGTTTTCATCCAGCCTATCCTCGTCAATCCCGGAAGCCGGATGGCGCAGATCATGTCGTGGATGCCCTTCTCCGCCCCAATCATCATGCCGCTGAGATTGAGCATGACTTCTGTGCCACCTCTTGAAATTGCGCTCACACTCCTCGGACTTGTCGCGGCGTGTTTCGGTGCAGTGTGGGTGGCATCCCGGATTTACCGCGTTGGGCTGCTCATGTACGGAAAGAAGCCAACGCTCAGGGAAATGGCCCGTTGGGTCACGTACTCACGGTAGCAACCCGTTATACTAAAGAATGGACTTACCTCAGGTTAGACAAATGTATGACGAAAGACTTGTAGCGCCGATGCGACGCGAGCTCACCGAGCTTGGCGTCGAAGAACTTCATACGGCTGAAGAAGTGGACAACAAACTCAAGGACGCCAAGGGAACGGCGCTCGTTGTTGTGAATTCGGTTTGCGGATGCGCCGCTCGCATGGCGCGCCCGGCAGTGAAACACGCTTTGCAAAATTCCGCCAAGCCTGACATTGCCGTAACTGTGTTCGCCGGACAGGAGCCAGAAGCAACCCAGCGCGCGCGCAGCTATTTCGTCGGCTACCCGCCGTCATCGCCGCAGATTGGACTGCTGAAAGACGGCAAGCTCGTATTCATGCTCGAGCGGCATCAGATCGAAGGCCGCAGTGCTGAAGAGATTGGAAGCGATATTACTTCTGCATTCGATAAATACTGCGGAAGCACGGTCAGCGCTTAGTGCTGAAAGTGTTCCAGGTGCGAAAGGCGTCTTCTAACGAGGACGCCTTTTTTGCCGCAGAGACCTCAGAACGACATATAAGGAATTTTATTTTGACTCTTGGGAACGACATCTTGCCTCGAGAGTAGTTCCCTGAGAAAGAGTTGCAAAATTGGTTCTAATGTTGTTCTGAGGTCTCTGCGGCAGCGCAGTTATAGAGTATCCGAATCGCGCGACAAAACCGACCGGCCGATTTCGGATCTGAGAATCCCAGACCGTGCACGCTCTTTCGCGACAGCCGATGTTCGCAAGCGCTGCACTATCAACCCTAGCAGCAATGCAAACACACATAGCACTACGAAGCGCGAAAGTAGAACGGACAGTGCCATTCCCGGCCAATCGTGCATCTCGGCCCGCGCGCTGCCCAGCGGCTCACGCGCCGCTGAAATCAATCCGAGACTGACAAGCACTTCCGCCCCGCTCTCGAGAAGTGCGAACACCGGTGCACGCCAAAGCCACTGATTCAAAGGGACCCTGGACAGATGGATCGTCATCATGGCTAGCAGGAAAATCGCGCCTATAGCGAACGCCCCGCCAAGGTAGAGGAGATTGTCGGGAGCACCGTGCGTAAGAATCACCGCACGGAACAGCCGCATCAGAATGCCGGTGATGAGCGAAACTTCGACCAGCGACTGCGCCACTTTCTGGAATGCCGTAGGCTCGGGTGGCTTCCATTCCGGCATAGGAGGATTCGCTCGCCGCTCTCCGCCGGACCAGTCGTTTAGACTCACCTAGCGAATGATGTGGCCGAGCCTGCTCCAGCGGATATCCGTTATGAACGGAAGCGGCCGGTCGCTATCGTCGGCATTGTAGGAGTAGTAGACGAACAGAGGCTTGCCGCGAAAGTTCTCACGCGGAACGATGCCCCAGTAACGACTGTCCTTCGAGTTGTACCTGTTGTCGCCCATCATGAAGAAGTGGTTCTGCGGAATTACCAACGGTCCCCAGTTATCCAGTGTGGGTGTTGCCGGCGCCGCACCGAACCGCGACTTGGTCAGGGAAACTCTTTTCTGCCAGTCAAACAGCTCGCTACGCGAATCCTCTCCGTGAGCTACAGCTGCGTACCCCTGCCGCTGGGCAATGCCATTTACATACAGCACGGCATTGCGCATAAACAGCGTGTCACCGCCCACTCCAACAATTCTTTTTACGAGGGTTGGTGTAGGATCCCAGGGCTGATCGACCTGCGGAGGAGACTTGAAGACCACGATGTTTCCGCGCTTCGGCTCTCCATAGCCGGGAAGATTCGAACTCGTGAAGGGGATATGCGGGCCGTAGATCAGCTTGTTCACGAACAGCCAGTCACCGACCAGCATCGAGGGAACCATGCTGGGCGACGGAATTCGGTAGGCCTCGATCAGAAAGGCCCGTATGAACAGGAAAATCGCAAGCGCGCCTGCTATGGTCTTGAAGTTCTCCCATAGTACGCCTCGAGCCGATTTCCCCCTGGAAACGGCTTTTTTCTGCGACAAGGGGCGCGCTTTTTGGGCGCGCCCCTTTTTCGACGTGACAGCCAATCGCCTACTTCAGGTGCTTGTTGACCAGACGCGTCATCTCGAACATCGAGACCTGCTTCGTTCCGAAAATCGGGCGAAGGTTGTCATCTGCGTTGATCATGCGGCGGTTCTTGGAATCCTGGAGCCCCTTACGCTTGATGTAGCCCCAAAGCTTCTTGGTGACTTCGGTGCGCGGCATTGCGCCACTTCCGACTACCGTTGCCAGCTGTGCGCTCGGCTGCATCGGCTTCATGAACGCTGCGTTCGGCGTGCGCTTCTTGGAAGACTTCTTTGCAGCTGCCTTTTTCGCAGGCTTTCTCGCTGCGGGCTTCTTTGCAGTCTTCTTTGCGGCAGACTTCTTAGCTGTCTTTTTCTTTGCGGCCATCTCGTCTCCTCGTGGGGTTGGCAAAGCGTATTTCTCTAGGCGATGCGCTGTCGCATCTTGCGAGCAAGCTAAAACACCACGTGTGGAGCGCAATAGGGAATTGTGGAATTTCCCCTATGAAAAAACCACTTTTTACCCCTGAAGAAGCTGCATCATCTGCACATCGTACGGATCCGGGGAGTCATCATCGTCTGCAATTTCATAGTTCAACTGCGGCGTTTCGAGGATGAGAGGGATGCCTTTACTACGTGGATCCTTGAGCAGCCACTGAAAAGGTTCAGCACCGATCTGGCCGTCACCTATCAGTACATGCCTGTCCTTATTGGATCCTAGAGCACCTTCGCTGTCGTTCAGGTGAAAGAACGACGGCGGCTCGCCGGTCTCACTCTCGAACTTGTCCAGAATTTCAGTGAGCGTTGTTTTCGATTCGCTGATGTTGTATCCCGAGGAAAACAGGTGACAAGTGTCGAGGCCATAGCCCGTTCTGGGTCGCAATGCCTTGGGTACGTGAGAAAGAATTTCCCCTATCTCTTCTGCTGTTTTTCCCATGGTGGCGCCCGCTCCCGCAGTGTTTTCGATAAGCACCCGCGTCTCGGTATCCACGGTTTTCAGAGCATGGATGATCGCCTCGGCTATGCGTTTCGCAGCTGCAGATCGATCACTTCCACTGCCTGCAGAACCAGGGTGGAAGCAGATACATCCCGCACCTATCGCAGTCGAACGCTCGAGTTCCTTTGCCAATCCTCCGCTCGCCCGCCCGTACTTTTCAGGGTCGGGATTGGCAACGCTCAGCACGTACGCAGCGTGAACCATGATGTTTTGCGGCTGGATCCGCGATTCTGAAACTGCCTTACGAAAGCGCTCAGCACGCTCGGGGCGAACGGAAACCTTGTCGCCATAGTACTTCGGGATGGCCGTAAAAAGCTGGAGGGCGCTCATCCCTGCATTGTGCGCGCGGCGGACAGCCATGTGGATTCCGCCGTTATCTACGGTGTGGGCGCCGATAAAATGCTTCGAGGCTGTGGCCATCAGTTCCAGGTTCCTGTTCGGTTTGCGGTTCGTTTTCGAGCCAGCGAATCAGCTTGAAGGAGCTCTTTCCACTGTGCATCCAGCTTCGTGCCGGTAAGACGAATGGAAGGCTCGCTGGCGACTTCATTTGTGCTTGATACAGGGACTCTGGACTCGAAGATGTGTCCCATGGACGTAGACAGTGCCACCCAGATTTCCCCACGCTCCGCGTTCGGCTCCTCGTAGGCAACCGCGACCCGGTCACCGAGTGACGCGATGCTTACCTGAGAGGGTCGCTTGCCAAAACCGATCGAAACCGGATCATGGAATCCGGTCTCATCCATCGAATGAGTGAAGAACACTCCAGGGCCCGTCGCCGGCTCCAGAAAGTAAACGATGTTCACGTATCCAGTCTTTGTATCGATCGCGATAGCGGGGGCCGGGCGGGCACAACCGCGGCTGCTGGCATCGGTCGAATCCACCACCATGGCTGGCCTCCAGCTTCCACTCACAGTGCGAGAAAACATAAGCTTGGAGCTGCTGTCCATACGAACCGACCACCACGTGGCAACGCTGTCGCTCCCACTGCCCGCCATCCTGATAGACGCTTTGCATTGCCCCGAATCGGGAAACTCACGCTCCGGGAAATGGATTGTCGCGGGGCGAGCCGCATATGTAACATCGGCCCACACAACTGGCTCTTTCTGACAAGCAGCCAAGCCAATTACACCCAACAAAATGATACGACGGAGCACTACGCGTTCTTTGCCGGCCAGTACTGGACAACCGTCCAGTTCTCGCGCGTTAACTCCACTCCCTCTGGGAAATGATCGTTGAAGTGCCTGCGCAGGTCAGCAGCGCGATTGGCGAGGTAATCGTCCAGCGCAGCCTGATCATAGGCGTAGTACCGGATTCTATACCGGCCTTCGGCAGATTTACTAAACGACGCAGATGCAAAGAGCCCTGTGCCTAATACGTCGCCTATGTGCCTGTCTCGCATATACGACTCGTATGCAGCAATGAGGTCAGCTCGCACCTGCGCCGTTATTTCGTACGTGATCACCGTTTCTCCTGCTGGCTGGTAACTACAAAGTGCTGAATGCCGAACGCGAATCGCCTTTGAAGATACTCTGCGCCGGAACCTCGAGTGCACCGGTTTGACCACTAATGGAACATGTCGCGGGGCGCAGGAGGGCAGAATGCCTATTCTCACTACCAAACTGGCGTTTTGTTCTCAGTCCCGGCGCCGACCGTCTATTTTTAGGGACCAGCCGCTTCTGTCAGGGATTCGATGTCTTCTTCGTCAAACCAAATGTCGTCAGTCAACGGGACGCGAAAAGTCCCTGTCCCGGTAAATGAACCGGTAAAGAGTTATGCTCCGGGCTCAGCCGAGCGTGCCAGTCTAAAGGATCGGCTCAAGTCGATGGCCGCCGAGCGTATTGATATCCCACTGATAATTGGCGGCGAAGAAATCCGCACCGGCGACATGGCGACATCAGTGATGCCTCACAATCACAAGCATGTTCTTGCAGACTGGCATAAGGCAAAGCCGGAGCATGTGCAGCAGGCCATCGCAGCAGCGAACAAGGCCTCAAAAGATTGGGCTAATTGGGCGTGGGAGGATCGGGCGGCGGTATTCCTCAAGGCAGCAGAGCTTCTCACCACTACCTGGAGAGCAACTCTCAACGCCGCAACAATGCTGGGACAGTCGAAGACGGCATTTCAGGCCGAGATCGATGCTGCGTGTGAGCTCATCGACTTCTGGCGATTCAATCCGCACTTCGCACAGGAGCTGTACGCAGAGCAGCCGCTTAGTGATCACACGATGTGGAACCAGCTGGACTATCGTCCTCTCGAGGGATTTGTCTACGCTGTCACGCCCTTCAACTTCACATCGATCGCAGGCAATCTTCCTACGTCACCGGCCCTGATGGGCAACACGGTTATCTGGAAGCCTGCATCGAGCTCCATGCTGAGCGCGTACTACATCATGCGCCTGCTTGAAGAGGCGGGTCTTCCTGCGGGAGTGATCAATCTCATCCCCGGCGATGCGGGAATGATTTCCGATACGCTTCTTTCCGATCCCAGTCTCGCCGGCGTTCACTTCACCGGAAGCACCACTGTCTTCAATAGTATGTGGAAGACAATTGGCTCGAACATGTCGCGCTACCGTTCGTACCCGCGCGTTGTGGGCGAAACCGGCGGGAAGGATTTCATCGTCGCTCACAGATCTGCAGATCCAGCAGCGCTGGCTGTCGCAATTGTCCGCGGTGGTTTTGAGTATCAGGGTCAAAAATGCTCGGCGGCAAGCAGAGTCTACATTCCTCAGTCGCTATGGGCAGAGGTGAAAGAGCGTGCAGTTGCCATGCTCGAGGAAATCAAGATGGGCGATGTCACCGATTTCAGGAATTTCATGGGCGCGGTGATCGACAAGAAGGCGTTCGACAAAATCAGCGAGTACCTGGATCACGGGGCGAAGAATGCGAAAATTGTGCATGGTGGCACGGCTCGAGGTGAGACTGGTTATTTCATCGAACCAACGCTCATCGAGACCACCGACCCTTCATACAAGCTGCTCTGCGAGGAAATCTTTGGACCGGTCGTAACAGCCCACGTTTACAAGGACGATAAGTGGGAGGATGTGCTCGATCTTGTGGACCGGACATCACCATATGCATTGACCGGCGCTGTTTTCGCTCGCGATCGCACCGCGGTTCGCATCGCTGCATCCTCCCTCAGAAATGCGGCGGGAAATTTCTACGTCAACGACAAGCCAACGGGTGCGGTGGTTGGACAGCAGCCGTTCGGTGGGGCACGTGGCTCAGGAACAAATGACAAGGCAGGCTCGAAACTGAATCTTGTACGCTGGGTCAGCGCGCGAAACATCAAGGAAACTTTTTCCCCGCCAACGGACTTCAAATATCCGTTCATGGCTGAGGAATAAACGGTGTTTTGTATTCCACCGAGCCGGGCATATCGGTTGCTCAACTAGGGGCTGACCCAACAGGTCCACATGACGACACAGATCGAACCTACAGTCGATGCGGCGGAGCTGCAGGTCTCCCGTATCCGCGCGCTTCGAGGGCCCAACTATTGGCGCCTCGCTCCCGTTATTGCGTGCGACGTCCAACTCGGAAATCTCGAGCAGCTGTCCTCTGCTGATATCCCGGGGTTCAATGACCGGCTTCTCGCCGCGATCCCTACTCTCAATGAACACCCGTGCACTCGCGGTGGGCCCGGTGGCTTCGTCGAGCGTCTTCAGGAAGGGACACACATTCCGCACATCCTCGAGCACGTCGCGCTCGAGCTTCAGACGCTCGCCGGCAACGATGTAAGCTTTGGACGCGTTGTCCCCTCCGGAGACGAGGGTGTCTGGTGGCTTATCGTCGCCTACGAAGAAGAAGAAGTAGGCTTGCGCGCTATGAAGGATGCGGTCGAGATCGTTCGCAGCTGTATATCTGGTGGAGCGATCGAAGCCGAAAAGATTGTCTCCGACCTGCAGGAGCTTTATGAAGACGTCAGACTGGGCCCCTCGACGGCAGCGATTGTAGAGGAAGCTCGCCGGCGCGGCATTCCGGTACGCCGCCTGAACGCTCACTCGCTTGTACAGCTGGGACTCGGAAAGAATCTTCGCCGTATCCAGTCCACGGTGACCGACTACACGAGCTCCATTGCTGTCGAGATCGCCCAGGACAAGGACGACACAAAACGTGTGCTCGGCAACATCGGACTTCCCGTTCCACAGGGCGATGTGGCGCGTTCAATCGAAGAGGCTGTGCAAATCGCCGAGGACATCGGCTATCCAGTGCTTCTCAAGCCGCTGAACGCGAGTCATGGTCGCGGAATTTCCGGACGTATTGCGGATGAAGCAGCGCTTCACGCGAGCTGGGAGTCCGCCGCTGCATATGGAAGACGGATTGTCGTCGAGCAGTTCGCTGAAGGGCGCGATCATCGAATACTTGTTGTCAACGGCCGAGTAGCCGCGGCCGCCGAACGGGTTCCTGCCCACGTCATTGGAAATGGGACGAGCAGCATTAGGGATCTGATAGTAGAAGCGAATAAGGATCCGAGGCGCGGTTTCGGCCACACCAAGATTCTTACGAAGCTTCCTACGGACAGCGTCACGACGGATTATCTCGCCGCCAACGGAAAAACTCTTGATACAGTCCCAGGTGAAGGCGAGCGGGTCAACTTGCGCAGCACTGCAAATCTTTCGACCGGCGGCACTTCGATCGATCGCACTGACGAGATGCATCCCGACAACATTACTGCCTGTGAAATGGCGGCTGGAGTAATTGGTCTCGACATCGCAGGAATTGACGTGTTGACGCCCGACATTTCGATACCGTTCCGTGAGAACAACGCCGTCATAATTGAGGTGAATGCAGGCCCGGGAATCAGGATGCACACGCACCCGAGCGAAGGACAGCCCAGGAATGTGGGCGCTCCCATTGTGGATATGCTGTATCCACCTGGAACCCAGCCAACCATTCCATTGATTGCCGTAACAGGAACCAACGGCAAGACGACTACAGTGCGTTTGATCGCGCATCTGTTCCGCATCGGAGAAAAGGTCGTCGGGTTTACAACCACCGACGGCACCTATCTGCAGAACCGCCTGGTGATGGAAGGCGACATGACCGGGCCCTTCTCCGCCAACATTATTCTTTCCAATCCCACAGTGGATATCGCGGTCCTCGAGACTGCGCGCGGTGGTATTCTGCGTGCCGGCCTTGGTTTCGAGGAAGCCGATGTTGCCGTGGTTCTCAATGTCACCGCTGACCATCTTGGTCTTCGCGGTATTCACACTGTCGAGCAGCTCGCAGACGTAAAGAGCGTGGTTCCTGCGATTGTAAAACGTGAAGGACACGCTGTTCTGAATGCCGACGATCCCCTCGTCTATGCGATGCGGGACAGGACGCCGGGCGACATAGTGCTCTTTTCCGTTAAGCCCGAGGGTGAAAGTGAAGAGTTCGAGGCGCACCTTTCCCGTAACGGTATCGGAGCGCGCATCGAGAATGACACTTTCGTAATTCGCCGGGGCAGACTGAAAATCCCCATAGCACCAGTACGCGATGTCCCTCTCATGCTGGGCGGTGCGGCGCGCTTCCAGAGAGAGAACATTCTCGCAGCCATTGCGACTGCCTACGTTCAGGGCATGCGCTACGATGACATTCGCGCAGGCCTGCTTTCGTTCTTCCCATCGCCCTCACTCACACCGGGCCGTCTCAACATGATGCGCGTAGAGAAGGGGCGCGTGCTCGTGGACTATGCCCACAACGCTGCAGCTATCGCCGGACTTATGGATTTTGTCCGCAACCTCGACGCGAACAAGCGAATCGGTGTCATCACTGCACCGGGTGACCGGCGCGATGAGGATCTTCGCAATGTTGGAAGACTTTCCACCGGGCTCGATCACGTAATCATCAAGGAAGGGCGTTACCGACGGGGACGTGAGCCGGGCGAGACAGCGCTTTTCATCAAAGAGGGATTGCACGAAGTCGGAATGTCAGATTCGAATATCGAAGTAATCTTCGATGAAACTGAAGCTGTTCAGGCTGCGCTTCGGAAAATGGTCGACAATGACCTTGTCATCGTTCTGGCTGATGAAGTTGCGTCTGTTTTGAATTACGTCCGCGATCACACAGGCGACGGCGCGCACTAGGTGAGCAAGCTCCCGGCGATACCTGATCCAGTTGTAGAAATAAGGATGACCACCCTCCACGCTACTCGTGGAGCGAATTTCTGGTCCAGGCGGCCTGTGACGCGTATGGACCTGGCAGTCGGAGCGTACGAGGAGATTTCTTCAGCTGACGTAAAGGGATTCACCGAAACCCTTGTAAGTGCTATGCCTGGCCTGCGCGATCACCGCTGCAGTATTGGCGAGCCAGGCGGGTTCATCATTCGCCTTCGCGACGGGACATACGCTCCGCACATCGTTGAGCACATCGCGCTCGAGCTGCAGACGATGATCGGACACGATGTAGGTTTTGGTCGAACGCGTGGTGGAGATGTTGATGGTGAGTACACACTGGTATTCGAACATCTGCACGAACAGGTTGGCCTGCGTGCAGCAGCGCTCGCTCTCGAAGTAGTTCAACGCGCATTTGCGGGAACGCTTGACACCGTCGAGTATGCAACGGCGGAGCTCGCCTCGCTCGCTGAAACCACCAGGGTGCCCGACCTCAAGCAACGCATTTGCTGCGCTATCACAGGCGGAAGCGGACGCTCGGAAACGCGCGCAGAGATGTTGAGGCAGGGATTCGACTGCAACGAGTTGATTATCGAGGTCGCGCCCTCTTACCTGCTGCAGGCGGGGCTGCCCTACTCCCGGTCGGAAATGGCAATTATCGTTGACGCCAACCTTGTGGATGTTCCGGCGCGCTACGCCGAACGGGATCGCGCTGCGCGTCTGCTTGCCGTCGTTGCTGACGGAGTCAAGGAAAACGGAATCGTGGTCGTGCCGGCAAAGGAGTGGGAAATTCAGGAAATGGTTCGCGATGTCGACTGCCGTCTCGCCATTTTTTCGACCCGCAACATTACAAGACGCGATAAGAAACTTGCGCGCACGTCAGTGTGGGCCGAGGACAAGCGAATACTCATTGAACATCTTGGCGAGCGCATTGAAGGTGGATTGCTCCACGACGACGCAGACATCGCCACCCAGCTGGCAGCTGTCACGGCTGTGTTCTCCCTGAAAGAACTCCAGCCCGCGCCCGCGGGGCGTGAGGCGTAGCGAAATTACCTCCCCTCCAAACAGACCGCGTAAACGCCGGCAAACGGACGCGGCAGGAACACTCGTGCTTGTCGGCGGCGCGCTCTCCACCGATGGCGAAGTCTTTAAAACATTTCTCGAGCTCGCCGGCACGAAAGGCAAACCGTCCATCGTCGGGTTCACGACCGCCTCGTCCGACGTTTCGGGAATGGCTGCTCACTGGCTTGGTTGTTTCGCTGCTGCGGGAGAAAATCATTGCGACATTCCCATTCTTGAGACTCGCGAGCAGGCATCCGATCCGGAAATTGTCGATCGTGTCGATAATGCCGATGCGATTTTTCTCGGCGGTGGCGATCAGGTAAAACTCGTGAGCATTCTCAGCGGATGCCCCGTTGGCGATGCGATTCATCGGGCTTATATGCGTGGCGCCGTGATTTGCGGAACCAGCGCCGGGGCCGCCGCACTGACCGAGACGACTCTCGCCGGAAATGAAGTTGACGAAGAGGGTCAGCTCATTGAGCAGTATATCGGTCCGGGACTTGGACTACTCGGATTCCATACGCTTATCGACACTCACTTCTCTCAGCGGCGACGGCTGTACCGACTCTTCGTTGCGATTGCCGAATACCCCGAGCTTATGGGGCTCGGCGTCGACGAGGACACCGCGCTAATCGTGAACGGCGAAGTTGGGCGGGTAGTCGGAAAAGGGGGAGTAACATTTGTAGACGGGCGCGACGTGCGCTTCAACAACGCAGCGGACATGACAGAAGGGCGCCAGCTAACACTTAGCGCCCTTCGTGTTGGAGTAATCGGAACTGATCACTCATTCAATCTTCGCAAACGGGAACTGGTCGCGCTCCTTAGCTCGTCGAAGGAGTGGATGCCAAACTAGAAGCGCGCCTCGAGATAGAAGCTCGTTCTGATTTTCGTTTCAGGATAAATCCCCTTCGCTACATCGAAGCGAAGCAAGCCGTCCATTACTGAAAGTCCCGCACCTGCTCCGCTGAGCGGACGGCCAGGATTCTTCCAGTCGTCGCGCGATCCGGCCCAGCCGAGATCCCCGAACACAATTGGCCGGAAACCGACGACTGAGCTGCCGAACTCGACACGGCTCATCCAGAACGAATTTCCCACCGCCGCGCCTGCGCGCTGACCGCGGACTGTTTGTGTACCGCCCAAATACCACAGGCGCTGCGGAGGAACTGCACCGCCTGAAGTTCCTGCACCGAGCGTAAGCGCGCCATCCATTCGGCTCGTCAATCCATGCGAAAACGTGAGATCGAAAAATCCCCGTGCGTAGTCGAAGGTGCCTGCTGCTGCTTCAGCACTGAGATCCCCGAATACTCGCAGGCCTCTCGGATCCAGACCGCGCGAGACGTGCTTTACGGCACCGCCTCCCACGATGTTTCCCCTGGTTGCTGCAATGTTCGGCGCGAAATCCTTCCCGTTGACTGAGAACTGTGTTTCCACGGGTGCGTCCCACTGGTGTTCCGCAAATAAGCGCCAGGTGGCGGAAGTCGAGTCGCGGGTTCCTGAAAACTCTACACCAGTTGTCCGATAGTAGAATCCTTCGTCCCGTCCGAACAGCAGTGCAGACAGTGAATTCCCCAGGCGGAAAGGGCTTCCCCAGTCATTCGCCGCTTCCAGCCTTTTGTATGCGCCGATCGAATAGGTCCTGCGCATGTCCGTTCGCGCGAGTGCCAGCTCAAAGTTCGGAGACAGGTCGGCAGTACCCAGTCTCAACAACGCACGGGCAGCATAACCCTTCCCCAGAGTCTGCGTCGCTTCAATTCCGGAGGACAGGCCTTCAACACGGTTGTACCGTGTTAGATACAGGCCGTACCCGATCTTAGGTGGCTGCGGAATCCACCCCGGCTGTGCCGTCATCCCTAGCGCCTCAGAGATTAGCGCATCACGATCAGCGCTTCCGAACACCTCTTCATTTTCATCATAGATCGATTTCGGAAGTTCGGGTGAGTGTGCGAGTACCGCTGTATCGCATGGCACCACCATCCGAACCGAGAGAGCCCCTTCTCCGCGAGACATTGTTCGCACCTTTGTCCCGGTTTTTTCACACTCGTTTTTGCGCGCCGCGCGCCGGCGCATCACTGACGCCGAATCCTGGGCGGTGTCAGCTGCAGCGAACGCACCGACAGGAGCTTCAGCCCCGTTGACACTCGCGTACTTGAACGTCTGCTCCATCTTGAACGGAACGCGCATGAAACTGACCTGTGCGTCACCCTCGATGCCCTGCGCTCTCGGCAGCCAGAACTTTCCCTCGTACAGACCATACTCGATCGTCATTGCCGTTACCTGCCCCTTCATCGGCATGATCATCGGCTTGACCCAACGCGGAACTTCATCGTTGGGATCATCGTCACCATCGAGCTTGGCCTCCTCCCGCGCGACTGCCCAGATGTCCATGCTCTCAGCCATTCTATATACAGCACGAACAAGCTGCGCCGTCGAGACGTCAAACCAGAGCGAGCCAACAGCGACATTCCACTTCGGCTGGCGTGCGCGAATCTTTAGTTCACGAAGCTGAATCGAACGCCCTCCCGGCATCCTGAAACTGATCGAGTCGCCAGCCTCATAGGTGTAGTACGCCTCTGCACCATTCGCGAGCGGGTGGATCATCTCCATGTCTTCAACATTTGCCTTGGCCATTCCCGATCCAATCCAGAGCGTTTCCTTGCCCGGGAAATAGGGAATTGCACCGTCGGCACCGAGATCGGCATCTGATTCGCTATCGCTCACTCCGATCAACAGTGGAAAAGCGCTCCGCGCGCCTTTGACATCGACCTGGGCGCCCACATTTCTGCTCCACGTGACACGCGATGCGCGCTCGGTTCGCATAAGCAGTCTGTCACGACCAATTCGCTTGAATCCAAGCCCTACTGACAACCGCTCGTAAGCGGTCGCGTCGTAGCTCTGGAGAGTAGAATCCTGGCGCATTCTGGCAGCACGAGCGTCCATGAAAAGGCGCCGCGCACGCTCATCCTTGAATGCAGTTGCCAGCACCTGCGCTGTTACCGGAAGAACTGTTGCTCGCTTGCGGGTGGTGCGGGCCGAGTCTTTGACGACCCGCACACGCCTGAGAGAGTCCCGGCGAGACGCGCGAACAGCAGCGAGAGAATCGAGGTGAGTTTCACGCTTCGCCTTCACGGCGCTGTCCGCCTTATTGCCCACACCTATGCTGATGCTCGTCTGAGCAAAGATTGCAACCGCAATGAGATTTAACATGTGCCTTAGCGACGGGTTGGAATTGGAACGGAAACGCCGACCTGCCACATTACTACGTCGGTCTTTGTGTTGCGTGGGTGCAGCGTAATGGTGCCATCGGAGTTGTCGGTGATGTCACCTTCGCGCAGATACTTCGCCGTGCCACCGAAATGATAGCGCGCTCCAATGTTTAGCGATGCGGATGTGGCGTTCCTGCCGAGCGGGATGAGAATGCCGCCGCCAAAGATGTATGCACGTGTCACATCTTCAGAGTTGGTGGTGCTCGCGTAGTCCCACGATTCGTTGGACCCGCTCAATGCGCTCTCCGTAACAAGACCCTGCAGTCCGATTGCCGCATTTGCATAGGGCCGAACCGGACCGCTGGTAAGCAGCTGCATCTGTCCCCCAATCGCACCCCAGTAAACGTCATTGGAAGTGGTGACATCGAGCAGGACTCGTCCGGTGAACGGCACGAATGGAACCCGCTTGGTCTCACTTCCATATTGCATTCCACCAAGGTCCGCGCGCAGGCTGAAGACCCCCGATTTATCGAGCTTGTACAGGAGTACGACATTGGCTCCGAATCCCACGTCGATGTTGTTGCCGAACTCACCCTTGGGTTGCGCCACCAATAGATCGCCGGCGATCGTGAACCTGGTTGGGAAAAGTGGTCCGCGCCGACGTGATTGAGCGTTGGTGTTCGCTGCGCATACAAATAGAAGTATGGCGGCGAGCGATAAACGTGTGATTGCCTGCATAAAAAATCTCCTGGGAAGGTTGCGCTGCGCAAGCTTGGCACACGGGGTGCCCGCGTCGCTCACATTTCCATATCGTTATACGACAACGTGTTAGTTTAGTTTCAGACACGAACGCCACTCTCATTTTCCCACTGTTCGCACAGAATTTGTCCACTCCCGATGACATCTGAGTTTGCGCTGGTTGTTCGAGGATTGCGAAAATCCTACGGGTCTGTTGTCGCCGTCGATGGCCTCGACCTCGAGGTACGGGCAGGCGAATGCTTTGGACTTCTTGGACCCAACGGCGCGGGAAAGACAACTACTATAGAAATATGCGAAGGCCTTCTCGCCCGTGATGGCGGCGAGGTCCAGGTTCTCGGTCGCACTTGGGAGGAAAACTCAAACGAGCTGAAACAACTGCTCGGGATCCAGCTTCAGGACACTCAACTTTCAGACAAGCTTTCGGTCAATGAGACCCTCTCGCTTTTTCGAAGTTTCTACGCCGAACCGAAAACTGTAGCTGAAGTAATTGGGATGGTGCAGCTGGAGGAGAAGCAGGATGCGCGCGTAGGCACGCTTTCCGGCGGGCAGAAGCAGCGCCTCGCGTTTGCTTGCGCCCTCGTCGGCAATCCGCAGCTGATTTTCCTGGACGAACCCACAACCGGGCTGGATCCTCAGTCGAGAAGGCAGCTCTGGACATTGATCGAGTCCCTGCGTGAAAGCGGTCGCACAATCGTGCTGACAACACACTATATGGATGAAGCCGAGCGCTTGTGCGACAGGATTGCGATTGTGGACCATGGCCACGTCATCGCTCTTGGAACCACGCGCGAGCTGATGGACTCTGGCGCCGCAAAGACCGGTAAAGTAGAGACGCTGGAAGATGTTTTCGTAGCGCTTACAGGCAGGAATCTTCGCGATGAATAAGAAAGCGATGAGGGACCATCCCCTGTTTCAGCTCTCGCTCGTCCGATTTCGCGAATTTACGCGGGAGCCGGAGGCAGTGTTCTGGACCTTCCTCTTTCCTATTCTGCTCGCCACGGGGCTCGGCATTGCGTTCAGAAATCGTGCTCCGGAGAAGCCGCACATTGGAATCGTACGCGGATTGGCAGGATCGGAACCACTGGCGCGAGCGCTTGGAACCGATTCATCGTTTGCCATCGAGCAGTTCGACGATTCGTCCGCACGACGCGCATTGAGAACTGCTGCCGTGGCACTGGTCGCCGTCCCATATCGCCCGGACAGCATCGAGTACAGGTTCGATCCGGCACGTAGTGAATCTCGTACTGCACGCATGATGATCGATGCTGCAGTACAAAAATCGGCTGGACGCACTGACCCCGTGCGCGTCACGGAAATGAAAATCTCCGAGAAGGGGTCACGCTACATCGACTTCGTAGTGCCCGGCCTGCTTGGCATGAACCTGATGGGAAGCGGAATCTGGGGAATTGCTTTCTCAATTGTGACAGCGCGTAACAAGCGCCTGCTCAAGCGACTCATGGCTACACCGATGTCGCGCGGGCATTACCTGCTTTCCTATCTCCTATCCCGTCTCCTGTTCCTTACCTTTGAGGTCGCGTCCCTTCTTGGTTTTGCAGCTTTGTTTTTTGGTGTTCCAATGCGCGGGTCCCTCGTGACGCTTTCGCTCATCTGCTTTGTAGCATCGGTTTCGTTTGGAGCGCTTGGCCTGTTGATCTCGTCACGTGCACGCACGACTGAAGGTGTTTCAGGAATTACCAACCTGGTGATGATGCCGATGTGGATTTTTTCGGGCGTGTTCTTCGCATCATCGAATTTTCCCAAGGCCATTCAGCCATTCATTCACATTCTCCCGCTGACCGCGGTCAATGACGCGCTGCGGGCGAACATGTTGGAGGGGGCAACTCTTGCACAGGTACTTCCGCAACTAGGCATCGTCGCGGCCTGGGGAGTTGTTTCGTTCGTTGTGGCGCTCCGGGTATTCCGCTGGCGGTGATGGAAGACAAGGAAGAGGATAACCCTCCGGCACAGTCCAACGTATTGCAGGTTTCGTCGGAGCTGACGATTCCCCGTGGCGAGCTGAACACGAAAGCGACACGCTCCTCCGGCGCGGGAGGGCAGCATGTCAACAAGACATCATCGCGAATCGAGCTTACCTGGAATGTCCGTCAATCAGCTTCTTTGACTGATGATCAGCGCGCAGTGATCATCTCGCGGCTGCGGTCACGCCTGACAGCAGACGGTGATCTTCGCGTCGTAGCCAGCACCACCCGAAGTCAGTATCGGAACAGGGAGATTGCAGAACAGAGACTCGCCAAGATTATCTCTGACGCACTGCTTCCTGTAAAAAAACGCAGAGCCACAAAACCGACGCGCGCGTCCAGACAGGCTCGCCTGGATGAGAAAAAGAAGCACTCAAGTAAAAAACGAGAAAGAAGAGCACCTGTTGACGACTAATACCCAGCCCCGCGGACGCATCATCGCAGCGTTCGCGGCTGTATACATAATTTGGGGATCCACATACCTCGCCATTCGGTACGCCGTCGAAACGACGCCGCCATTCCTGATGGCGGCAGTACGATTCTTTATTTCCGGTGCGATCCTCTACCTGATTGCCCGGACGCGGGGATCCGCGAAGCCGACTCGCACGCACTGGAGAGATGCCACTATAGTAGGCGCACTTCTTCTGGTCGGTGGAAATGGAGCAGTCGTGTGGGCAGAACAGACTGTACCATCGGGGCTCACAGCCCTCATTGTCGCGATACTTCCCTTCTGGATCGTAATACTCGAGTGGGTACTTCCCGGACATAGAAAGCCAACTCGCGGAATTGTTGCTGGATTGATTGTCGGAATCATCGGGCTGGGCATTCTGCTCGGACCGGCGATCATGAACCAGAGGTCGGAGATGAGTTTGAGCGGCGGACTCATTCTCATAATGGGATCACTCGCTTGGGCGCTCGGCTCTCTTTACTCGAAACGCGCCAGGATGCCATCGCCGCTGCTAACCACGGGCATGGAGATGTTGTCCGGTGGAGTACTGCTCCTGATCTGCGCGTTCATCCTGCGCGAGCCATCTAACTTCGATATCCACAAGGTGTCGAGAGAGTCCGCGCTGGGACTTCTTTACCTGACAACCTTTGGGTCTCTCATTGGCTTCACGGCCTATATGTACCTCTTGAACCACGTCGCCGCGTCGCGCGTCGCAACGTACGCTTATGTGAATCCTATAGTGGCGGTAATTCTTGGATGGTTCATTGCGGATGAACCGCTGACTGCCCGGACTCTCGTTGCGGCCGCAGTGATCATTGGAGCTGTCGCCCTGATCACCACGGCCCGCACCGAACCGGAGCCTGCCGCTACCTGACGAGTATCATGTGGCTGACACCGGCGGTGTCACCGGATGATGCGCGTGCTCCCGGTGCACAACCTTCCCAAATCTCTCCGAAACCTTCTCCCGCCATTCATCGAGAATTTCGTAGAATGTCGGAATTACAACGAGAGTGAGCAGCGTCGAGGTAATGACGCCACCGATTACTGCTCTTCCAAGCGGCGCCCTGAACTCGGCGCCTTCTCCTGAACCAAGTGCAACGGGGATCATGCCGGCAATCAGGGCCAGGGTTGTCATCATGATTGGACGCAGACGAATTGCGCCTGCCTGAATCAACGCCGATCGTCGGTCCAGACCATCACGCTCACGCGCCCACTTTGCGAAATCGATAAGAAGGATGGCGTTCTTGGCCACAATACCCATCAACAGGATGACGCCGATCATGCTCATGATGTTGATCGTCGATCCCGTGATTGCGAGTGCGAGCATTACACCCAACAGCGACAACGGCAGCGAGACTAGAATCGCAAGCGGCTCGATGAATGACCCGAACTGCATTACGAGTACGAAGTACATAAGCATAACGGCGATGCCAAGCGCGGCGAAGATTCGACCGAAAACTTCCTTCTGACTGTCAACTTCTCCGCCCTGCGTAATGTGAACGCCCGGCGGAAGCCTTTGAGCATCGATCTTCTTCTGGATGTCCTTCATGATTTCACCAAGCGCGCGCTGCGAGGTGTTCGCTTCGACTGTTACTACAAGCTCACCATCGAGGTGGGTGATCTGGGCTGGTCCTACGCCCTGGGTAATCGTGGCGATCTGACCCAGCGGGAGGGTCGTTGGCAGTCCGTTCGGGCCCGCGATAACGAGTGGAAGCTGCTGCAGATCCGATGCGCGCTGCCGCGCTTCCGGTGAGAGACGTACATTGACTTCGCGCGTCTCGCCGCTCGGGTCTACCCAGTCGCCAGCCTTGATCCCGGCAAACGCTGGTCTCAACGATTGCGCAATCTGCCCGACAGTAATTCCCAGCACTCCGGCGAGGCCGCGATTGAGCTCGACGTTCAGCTCGGGCTTCTGGCCTTTTGTTGAAAGTCCAACGTCTACCGCACCAGGAACTTTTTTTACTTCGGCTTCAAGTTGTGCGGCCGCTGCGTTCAGGTTCTCGGGACTTCCACCGCGCATCTGAATCTGAATTTGCTTCTGTGCTCCCTGAAAGCCGCTCGTAAAGACGGAGGCAGTGACGCCACCAATTCCCTTCACAGTGGAACGCATCATCGTCGCAAAATCTTCCGCGTGAATGTTTCGCTGTGATTTTGGAACCAACTTCACGTAAACATTCGCGACATCAACCCCACCGGTCGCTGAACCGATGGTGGTGTATGTATAGAGAACTTCCTTCGTGTGGCTTCTCGCCAGCGTAGCAGCCTGTTCCGCTTTCAGTCTCGTATAGTCGAGATTGGACCCGGGAGGAGTTTCGATCGCAATGTTGAACTCCGATCGGTCATCCTTACCAAAGAATCCAACACCCACGATGCCCATGGCTGGCATTGCGATCGCTGCGACGAAACTCAGTGCCGCAATACTGACCATCGCCAGGCGGTGATCCAGCGCCCACGCGATCAGCTTCTTGTAACGGTCCGACTGCCGATTGAACCAGGTGTTGAATTTGTCGAGCGTAGCTGTGATCCTTCCAACTTTTTGGCCAGGCGCGCGCGGTGGATCTGTCCAGTAGGCCGACAGCATTGGATCGAGTGAGAAAGAAACAAATAGCGACACCAGCACCGAGCTTGCGATCGTCAGTGCGAATGGCTTGAACCACTGGCCCGCTACTCCATACATGAAGGCAATTGGTACAAATACCGCTACAATCGAGAAAGTCGTGGCCGCAACTGCCATTCCGATTTCGTCAGTCCCTTCGTGCGCGGCCTGCATGTGACTTTTCCCCATCTCAATGTGCCGAACGATATTTTCTCGCACGACGATCGCATCGTCAATCAGAATTCCGATGGCGAGCGACAAACCGAGCAACGACATCGTATTCAGCGTAAACCCAAAGGCCCACACTGCGATGAATGATGCAAGTACTGAAACAGGAAGAGCCAAGCCGGTAATCACCGTTGAGCGCCACGAGTTCAGGAACACGAATACGACGAGAACTGTGAGAATAGCGCCTTCGAAGAGCGCCTCGTAAACGTTGCGAACTGAATGCTCGACACGGACTCCGGCGTCCCTGACAATGTCCACAGTCACCGATGGTGGGAGCGTCTTCTTCAGCTCCTCGATCTTCTTGATCACTTTTGCGCTCAGGGCGGTAGTGCTGTAGCCCTTCGCTTTTGTGATGTCGATTCCGACTGCCTGCTTTCCATTGAAAAGTGCAAGCGAGCGCTGTTCCTGGGATCCGTCGATTACATCCGCTATCTGGCCAAGGCGAACCATCTGCCCGCCGCGCTCCGCAACAACCAGCTGTGCGAAGTCTCGCGGATCATCGAGTCTTCCCTGCAAGCGAATTGTTCGTTCATCCAGCGCGCCATTCACTCGACCCACGGGGGCCGCGAGGTTCTGGCTCTGTAGTGCTGCTACAACCTGACCAACGCTGACACCTGCAGACTGCAGCGCCTGCGGCCGGATCTGCACCGTGAGCTCACGCTTCACTTCACCTACCGTTGTCACCTGCGACACGCCAGCTATTCCACGCAGCTCGCTCGTAATCGCTGGATCAGCAAGTCGCGTAAGCTGCGCAGGAGTCAACGACTCCGATGACATTGTCAGCGAGACTACGGGAAAGTCTGAGGGATCCATTCGCCGCAGCTGTGGCTCCTTCATTTCGATCGGAAGATCCTGTCGAATTGCAGAAATTGCGTCACGGATATCCTGCGATGCTCCCTGAATGTCCTTTTCAAACAGGAACACAACTACGATCTGGGCATATCCATCGTAGGCTGTTCCGAAAACCTGGTCGACACCGGAGATGCCACGTATGGCGTCTTCAACCGGTTTCAGAATCTCGCGCTCTACGCCCTGAGGAGATCCGCCCGGATAGGGAATGCCAACCATGACAACCGGCTGCTGAACGTCCGGATACTCATCAGTCTGTAAACGCCAGAGCGCAAAAAGTCCAAACACCGCGAGAGCCACCATCGAGACGACAGTGATCATCGGGCGCTTGATCGCAAAATCGGAAATGATCATTGTTTGGCCCCCGAAGCAGCTATGGGTTTGTCATTTGGGATCGAGACGCGCACTGGCGTTCCGGGTGTAATTCCCTGTGCGGCGCCAAGCAGCAGTGTGTCGCCCGACTGAACACCACTGAGAATTTCAATTCGCTCCGAACCTTCATCTCTTATTCCAAGCTGTACCTGAACCCGGTCGGCCTTTCCCTTCTTGATTCGAACCACCGTCGGGACGGTACCACGCATATCAACGGCGCTGACAGGTACAGCGATTCCATTGTGCGCGGTGGCAGCAATTCTTCCGTTCGCGAACAGTCCGCCAACCAATGTTTTGCCGGCGTTGGGAATCGATACATAGAGACGAACCTGTCGCGTCGTGGGATCGGCGGTGGGGTTCACTCGCGTCACACGGCCAAGAAACTGGCGATCCGGATAACCGGTCACTGTGAAGCTCACCGGAACTCCGACACGGACGAGTGCGAGTTGGTCAGCCGGAACCGAAGCTTCGAGCCGCATGCTCGATGGATCGACAACGGTGAACAGTGCCCCTCCCGGCTGAACTACATCACCGGCAGAAACCTGACGTTCACTGACGACTCCAGAAATAGGAGCGGTTACTGTCGCATTTCCAAGCTGCTTCTGCGCTGTTGCCAGTCGCGCGCGAGCGTCCTCGAGTGCTGCGCGAGCTGCGATTGCGTTGCGACGCGACTGGTCGATGTCCCGTTCCGAGATCGCTCCAGCAGCGAGCAGCTTCTGACTGCGTGCAAGCTCGCGCTGCGCTATGTCATTGCTGTTGCTGGCAGAAGCAAGCCCTGCGCGCGCTGACAGATATGGTTCCTGCAATGCCGTCTGATCCAGGCGCGCAAGCACTGCACCTGCCCGCACCGCCTGTCCCTGTTCGGCATAAGTCTGCATCACGCTTCCCGAAAGCTGTGCACGGACCGTTGCAGCACGCTCAGGAATTAGCGCGCCGGAAATTGAAGGACCGGTACTGATTGGTCCAACTTCGACGACAGCGATATTCTCATTGCCGATGATAGTTCCCGAAGCGGCCGCCTTTTCAGCTGCTTCGATCTGATCCTTTGCATCACTTTTACACGCAGTGAGTGCGAGTGTCGCGCTGAACAGCGCGTATGACAGATATCTATTCATTATCACGATCCCGGTGTTATTTGCTGGTTAGCTGTGGTTGCGTTGGGCTGTGTCTGTTGCTGAGAACTTTGCTGCTGCGCCGCTGCCTGTGCTGCGGCCGCCTGACTTCCCGCACTGCTCGTAAGCGGCAGGCTGGGTAGAAGTGCGAGACGCACACGTGCAATTTGAAGATTTCTGGCAGCCAGCGCCCGATTCGCCTGTGCCTGTGCAAGAAGAATCCGTGAATCGTTCAGCTCGAGCTGCGTTGAGATTCCTTCGCGGTAGCGAACTTCGGCAATGCTGTATGCACGACTCGCCTGTTCAGCTGTCCCTGCACTCGCGGCCCACGCTGCAGTTGCCTGCGCAAGCGCGTTCAATGCAACACGTGCATCGAGAGCGGCATACTCGCGTGTCTGCTGCAACCTCGCGCGCGACTCGGCGAGGTTTGCCTGAGCAACCATTTCCTCACCGCGTATTCTTCCGCCTGTGAAGATGGGAACCTGGGCGGCGACGCCTACTGTCCAGTTGGTTCTGAAATCGGACCAACCAGGGACTGATCCATTTACAGGATAGGCGACTCGCCCGTACTGTGACGTAAGACTGACAGACGGAAGTCGCTGAGCCCGTGAAATCTTGACGAACCCTTCCTGTACGCTCACTCCTTCTTCGGCCTGGCGAACCACGCTGCGATGCGCGGCAACAGTGTCGCCGATCATCGCAGTTCCCGCCAGGCTCGCGAACCGTGCCGTCGCGGGCGTGCCAGTCGAGTCTTCAATCACTGTGGTGAGCCGAAGAGGCGCGTCGAGCGGAATGTCGAGAAGCTGTTTCAGTCTGAGGTATGCAACGTCGCGGTCTGCACGTCGCTGAATGACGATAGGTCTCTGATTGTCGCGCGAAACTGATGCGCGCAACAGCTCGAACTCTGAAACTGTGCCGACATTTTTGTTGAGCTCAGTCTGCTTGAAGACGTTTTCGGTTTGCGAAAAGGACGATTCGGCAATCGCTGCAAGGCGATCTGAAAGCGCCGCGTCGTAGTAGGCCTGCGTGATGTCCAGGATTGTCTGCGCACGCTGTGCACTTAGCTCAATCTCTGCGGAACGGTAGCCGGCATTTGCAATGGCGTTCTGCGCGGCGATGCGTCCACCGGCAAACAGATTCTGAGAAAATGAAAGGCCGAGATTGTACTGATGCTCCTGGCCGAAAGGCAGGCTGCTCAATGAAGAGAATGGATTTGACCCGGTGGCGCAGCGCGAGGCAAGCTCGAGTCCGGCCAATCGCTCGTTGATCGTCGCATTGGAGTCACGCAGATACTTATCGCAAGGCCCAGCCGGGACTGCGGGCTTCGTCGTGTCTACAGCCGGAGCGCTTCCGAACGCTCCCTGAAACTGAGAGCGGAGCGTGCGTGTGTATCCGCCCGATCCATATACCTGCGGCAGCATCTGACTTCGTGCCTGATACTTTTGACCTGAAGATCGCTGCACTCCGGCGCGTGCAATCTGCACCGCTTCGCTTCGTGACTCCCCAAGTCTCACGGCGTCGTCGAGCGAGAGCGAAACCGGCGCGGCCGTCGGCTGACTGGTTTGCGCGAAGACAAGTGCAGGCGCCGCTGCTATATAGAAAGCGATCGCCGACAGAGCGACCCTTCGGCGTGAACTTTTACGTTGTTTGATCATTGTGTGTGGGATTTCCGTTTGACACCGATGCCTTTGAGGAGCAGTCGGACGTACTGTGGAACAGCTTTGCTTTGAGGCTTTGGCATTGCTTCGGGCATCATCTCGCGGCCCATCGCGTCATGAAAAATCGTTCCCATCAACATGGTCGCTGCTACCATCGGGTCGGATTCGTCCTGCGTGAATCCATGTTTTCGCAGGCTTTCGAAATACTTGCAGAGAGTATTTGTGGAGCGGACCGGCGCTTGTTTCGCGCACAGCATCATTTCCGGACGCTCTTCGAGTTCGCCCATGCATTTTCGGATCAGCGATCGCTTCGCGTGCAAATGATCGCGAATTGCTTCAGACCAGCTCGTGAGCTCGGCTTCCGGATCCTGTGGAACTTCAGGGAGAAGACCGCTCAACGGCGTTGTCGAATCAAGTCGGACGGCTTCTTCGAGGAGTGCGTCCTTTGAACCGAAGTACCTGAAAATGGTGACTTCGTTTACCCCTGCGGCATCAGCAATTCGTCGGGTCGTGGAACCACGAAATCCATGCTGCGAAAAAACTGTTGTCGCCGCAGCGAGGATTTGATCTCTTGTATCCATCCGGCAAAATTAAAATTGGCGCTCACTGTATGCAAGTAGCTACTTACACACATACGTTTATAAAGCGGGTATGCGGTGTGTTCCGCAACGACAGCTACCGCTTGTCGATCCGCAGGATATGACAGAATTGGGAACAAAAGCGAACTTGTAACCGAAAGTGGGCTTATAGTGGTGTGTTACTGTTGTTAAAGTGGCGTCTTATCGCTCCAGCCAAGACAGTATCGGGCCGATGATTGCCTTAGATACGAGTGGCGTCGTACGTTTTGAGTGTTCCTGTGATCGTGAATTCACCAGGGCCCTGCATGTAGTTGTAAATCGCTTGGGTTTCCGGTCCCGAAAAGACTGTCCATGT